>JBARNL010000797.1:0-3627 GCA_049802955.1 Candidatus Angelobacter sp. | reverse complement strand
AATGAAGATCAATCTATTTTCACGCCGCTCACGCTTTCTTCCGTGCAGATCGGCCAGATTTCCATTCCCAAAGTGAATCTGGTGGTATTTGCCGCGGCGGTTTTTTGCATGGTTGTCCTGCAAATTGTGTTTCACCGCAGCTGGTTTGGCAGATCCATGCGTGCTCTGATCCAGAACCCATACGGCGCGCAGATCGTCGGCGTCGATGACGAAAAGACGGCGCGCCTGACCTTTGGGCTGGGAACGGCCTTCGCAGGATTTGCCGGCGGCCTGCTGGGCATGCTTTTTTCCTTCAGTCCGGATTTTGGCCGGCCTTTTCTGCTTCGGTCCTTTGTGATCATCGTGCTCGGCGGCCTGGAATCAGTTTCCGGGGTAGCGCTGGGAGCAATTCTGCTGGCCGTCCTGGAAACGTTTGGGATCAACGTTCCGCTGCCGGTTTACTGGCACGGATGGAGCTTCCACTACCTTCCCCCAAGTTACCAGCAGGTGATCCCGTTCGCCTTGCTGGTGATAGTTCTGCTGATTTTGCCTAAAGGACTCTCCAGTTTGTTCAATCGGAAATGGAAAGCCGCATGAAGCGACCTTCCGGGGTGGTGGGCTGGCTCAAAATCATCCTGCCGTGGTTGTTGCTTGTGGCCCTTCTATTACTGCCTGCGACCCACCCCAGTGATAATGTCATACGGCTGCTGTTTATCACTGCGGTTTGGACCACTACCGGTCTGGGATGGAACCTGCTTGGCGGCATGGCGGGACAGGTTTCATTCGGATTTGCCGTGTTCTTTGGCCTGGGCGCATATACCACGGCGCTGCTCATGCACGCCGGACACAGCCCCTATTTCGGGTTCATTGGCGGAGCGGCCATCGCCATGCTGGCCTCTTTCCTGATTGGGCTGCCTACGTTCCGCCTGCGCGGCCCCTATTTTGTCATTGCCACCATTGGCGTGACAGAAGCCGTCCGCGTGATCATGAACAATCTTGACGTCACAGGCGGTTCCAGCGGCTACCGCATCACGGAAAACCAGCCTTTCAGCCAGAATGAGCATTATTATTCCGCGATTGCGGCGGTGACTCTGGCGGTGCTGGTTTCTACGATCATTGCCAACAGCAAGTTCGGACTGGCGCTCCGCGCCATCAAGCAGGATGAGGATGCCGCTGCCGATCTCGGCGTTAACGCATATACATCCAAGCTTTGGGTCCACGCTATCGCCGCCGGACTCACAGGGATTGCCGGCGGCATCTACGCGCGGCGCGCAATGTTCTTTTATCCCGGAGACGTGTTTGCTTTCCAGACCGGCATCTCCATTCTGTTGATGCCGGTAATTGGCGGCATTGGCACGGTGTGGGGGCCGGTGCTGGGCGGCTTGATTTACGGCATGGTGGAAGAGCAGATATCGGTGAAATTTCCCAATCTCCACCTACTGATTTATGGTTCACTATTAATTGCGATCATCCTGCTGGAGCCTGATGGCCTGCTTGGACTTCTGCGGCGTCTTTTCCGGCTGTTGAGGAGAAAAAGTGAAGATTCTGGAAGTCCAGGCGCTAACCAAGTACTTTGGGGGCGTGGCGGCGTTGAAGGACGTGAGCTTTGATATCCCGGAAAAGCAGATCTGCGGTTTCATTGGTCCCAACGGCGCAGGCAAAACAACGCTCTTCAGCCTGATTACCGGCGCTGTCCGCCCTTCCGGAGGCAAAATCCACTTTCACGGCAAGGACGTAACCGGAATGGATGCAGCTTCGCTGGTGAAGAAGGGCGTCGCCCGCACCCATCAGGTCGTGCGTCCGTTCAAAAATATGACGGTGCTGGAAAATGTCCAGCTGGCCGTACACTATGGCCGCCGTGCGGTAACGCGTACGGCAGTCGCCAAAGAGCACGCGATGGAAGCCTTGAAACTGGTTGGGCTTGATCATAAGGCGAATGTTCTTGCGTCAGCTATTTCTCTGGGACAACAAAAGCGCCTGGAAGTGGCGCGCGCATTAGCCACAACCCCTGAGTTGCTATTGCTGGATGAAATTTGTGGCGGTCTTACCGGCTCAGAAACCAGCGCCATGATGAGCTTACTTCAGCGTGTACGTGAAGGGGGCACCACGATTATGTATGTGGAGCATGACATGAAAGCAATCATGTCGGTTTGCGACCGCATCACCGTGCTGAACTTTGGCCGGAAGCTGGCGGAAGGCAGGCCGGAAGACATTCAGAACGATCCGTCAGTAATTGAAGCGTATCTGGGCAAAAGCAATTTTGAGGATAAAAAGAGTGGCTGATCCGCAAGATGAAGCAAATCAAAGCGACAAGCTTCTGGTAGCAGACAGCCTTGAGGTGAGCTATGGCGCCACACAGGTACTCTGGGGCGTCTCCTTCAACGTAGCCCGTGGCAAGGTTACGTGCATCATCGGATCCAACGGCGCAGGCAAGACAACTTCACTCAACACCGTTGCCGGCATGCTGCGGGCCAAAAAAGGCCGGCTCATGCTCAATGGCGATGACATTACTTCCCTTTCCACGCGGGACCGTGTCCGGCGGCACATCAGCCTGGTGCCGGAAGGCCGCCAGCTCTGGCCCGGGATGTCCGTGGAAGAAAATCTGCTTATGGGCTGTTTTCTCAAGCAGTTTCGCCAGCGGGCAGATTCCGGGCTGGCGCGGATCTATGAACTTTTCCCCCGCCTCAAGGAACGACGCCATCAGATGGCCGGCACGCTTTCCGGCGGCGAGCAGCAGATGTGCGCCATTGGCCGCGGACTCATGTCAGAGCCGCAGCTACTCATGCTGGATGAGCCCTCTCTTGGGCTAGCGCCCAAACTTGTCGACGAGATTTTTGAATTCATCGCCAACATTGCGCGGCAGGGCGTCACTATTCTTCTGGTAGGGCAAAACGTGAATTACACCCTGCAAATTTCTCATTACGGCTACGTGATGGAAACCGGCCGCATCACGCTGGAAGGCCCCACGGAAATGCTGATGAACAATGAATTCGTGCGCCGGGCCTATCTGGGAATTGCGGAAGAAGCGCCCTCTTAGTGAGTGCCAGCTGTCCTTAAGATTGGGATCGCCAGATAAATCCGGGGCCGCGCAAACGTACAGCGCAGCCCTTTCCTGCCCAGATCATCAGGCTTGCAGCAAATAGCAATCACTGGAACATGTCGCTAAGGTCGCTGCTTATTTGGTTTCTTGCATTCAACGGCTGCAACCCGAACGTGCCCTGGATGAACTTCAGTATTGAAACGTCATCCATCTGGACGTGCGAGATGTAATTTTTCTTCGCGAATGGAGAGATCACCAGCATCGGCACCCTTGGTCCAAAGCCCTGGGCATCGATCTGCGGTGGCGGCACGTGGTCCCACCAGCCGCCGCTCGAATCCCAGATTACTACGATTGCAGAATTCGCCCAAACCGGGCTGGCCTGTATCTGCTTAATGAAACCGTCAAGCCATGTAATGCCATCGGCTATGGGACCGGCGCCGGGATGCATGCTGTGCGCCGGCGCGGGCTGTATGTATGAAACCGCAGGCAGGGTCCCTGAGCTTAAATCGGCGGCAAAATGGGAAAAGTCTTTCACGCTTGCCGAATTGTGCGCGTCAGTAAAAAACTGGAATGGGTTTTCCTGAGGCACATAAAGGCCGCAATTATTC
>JBARNL010000796.1:0-3730 GCA_049802955.1 Candidatus Angelobacter sp. | reverse complement strand
CTTGTCTGCGCGCCCTGCAGATCGATGGTATGGCGGCGGATGGTGAGCGTCGTTCCGACGCCGTTTGCGCCGTCAGTCATAAAGGAATTGAAAACAGCAGCCGGATTGTAGTTGGGATCGCCTGGATCAAGCTCGCCCAGCAGCTTGCGGGTTTCGATATAGCCGGTGAGATCGGGAGTCAGGGTAAAGATGCCCAGCGTATGGTCCTGGCGGAGATCGTAATACACCAGCATGAGCTTGCCCGCATTGAACGTAAGTGTGGGCATGATCTGGTGACCGCGTGAGGGGTTTGAAAGATTGGTAAATGCGTTGCCGTTATCGTCTGCAACTAAACCAAGATCAACGGGCGAGCCTGAACCCGTCCAGGTGAGGCCGTTGGCGGAAACCGACATCATAATGCGCGCATCACCATTGCTCTGGCGCTGTGACCATGAAACATAAACGCGCCCGCCGTCATCCACGGCCATGGTGGGATATGTATTGGTGCGGAACGAACCGCCGCCGATGCTCAACCCCTGATCAATGGGACAGCCCGCGCCCGTAGGAGTGGCGAGACAGGACGAAGGGAAAATCACCACATCCACAGGGCTGCCAAACGTTGCGCCGCCATCAATAGACTTGGCGATAGAGATTCCACCGCGATGGAAAGAGTCGGCAAAGCGTCTCCAGGCAATGTAAACGGTGGCTGTGGAATTGCCGGCGCTGCTGGGATCGACCACGATGACAGAGCCCTGGTTGATGGAGTTGCCCACAATTCTTACGGGCAAACTGAAGGTCTTGCCACAATCGGACGAGCGGGAAAAAAGGATCTGCGTATTGCTGGTGGGGACATCGTCATCATCATGATCATTGTCGCCGCTGGTGGCGCCTGTGGTGAAAGCCGTATAGCTTACAAAGACCGCTCCAGCCGGAACAATTTCACTTCCGGCAGAGCCATCGGGATTGGTGAAATTGATGGTACACGTGGCGGCGCGCGGAACGTCCACGGCAAGCCAGGGCTTATCCAGAAATTGGGTAGCGCTTCCGTGGCCGACGATCGTCTCTCCCAGGTAGCGGATGGAATCCGCAGGAGTCACATTGGTGATGACGCCCTGGGTGCGAGTGGCGTCGCCATTTTCGCGATTGTCATTGTCGATGAACCGGGCAACAAATACCGCGCCCAGCGCGTTCGTCCCGCGATTGAAGGCGATTCCGCTGTAATAAAAAAGACCGTTGGTCCCGGCACGCACGGCGGGATCGGCGCCGGCCTGAAAGCCGCGCAACGGAGAAGCCAGACCGTCGGAAGAGGAATCGAGGGGATATCCGGGAAGCAGAGTGCTTTGCCACGTCTGGCCGCCGTCAAAGGACTTGAAGATACCAAGCCAGGCGTCGCCGCGCTCGTCAATCCCAAGAAGTCCCGGCAGATCCACCGTGCGATAGTCATTCGCGCCAGCGAGCAAATGCAGCGGGTTCCGCGTGGACACGGCGGACGAAGGCTCATTTTGACGCTGAAGAAATGGATCGCCGGTGGTCCAGTCCGTACCGGATACCATGTTCACGTTGGCGCCGGCGGACGGGGTCTGTGCGGAAGCAAAAACGGCACAAAAATACAGCATGGCCGCAACCAGCGGCCTGAGAGCCCTGCAGTGTTTCATACAGCAAAACCTTCTTATTCTAGAAAATGCGTAACTTAGCCTGTGAAGACTTCTAGCCTGGGATACCCGTCGGAGAGGGGGTGCGAGCGCGCCTCCGGTTTATACCTTAGATCGATTGCGTATGAGTATGTAGGGGTGAGACCCACGTGTCAAGAGAGATGTTAGCCTTTTGTGCAAAAAATGGATGCAAATTTTTGGCCCAGCTGTGTGCTCCTGGGATTGTTGAAAATGAGAATGAGAAATAGGGTTAAAAAGCACGCAGCTTCTCTGCTTCATATTCAAGAAACATAAATGTCCCATTCACAAGCCGTTAACAGTCGCGGCTTAGAATCGCTCTGGTTACTTTGTCAATCACAGTTCACGTTCCCAAGGAGGCTTTATGCGAATCCCCACCTTCTATTTATTTATCAAACAACTTGCGGCAAAACTTGAGGAGACTGTAAATAACAAGCTTGCGGTGAGCGTCGATATGAGTGTTAGCAATTTTGCCATTCCAGGACAGAATACGGACCCTCGAGCGGGGCAAAGCAGGCCAGTGCTGCGCGCCGTCACGCAACGTATCAGCGCAGTGGTGAATCCCGGCAAGCCCCAGATACTTACCAGCATGGATGACGTAAACAGCACCAAGCGTATCCAGGTGGAATTAACGGCCACGAAGGTGGATTGAGGAGCGGCAAAGGGCCCTTTCTGTTTGCAAATGTTCTTGCGTATCACGCATCGTGGCGGATGAGCACCAGGCAGCGAGAACGAGACGCCTCGCGGTGGACATTCATTTCCCGGAATGTTCACCGGTTGCGGGAGTCTCGGCTGCTGACGTACTCAATCCACCTCTTTCCCTAAGCCAGCTTAACAACTTCTCCCTAGCCGACGCCATCTGCATGTCCGTATTCTCAATCTCATCAATGTTCTCTTTACACGGCCAATCACTCTCTTTGATGATCCTTAGCAGTTCCAAACGGTCCATCAGCGAGATGAATGCAAATGGATATTTAATCAATCCGAGTATTTGTTGCAATGCCCAACGCATCTGACCGTCAGGGCGTATTCGCAACATCTCAAACTCTTTGGACAGCTCATAGGCGAATAAATCAGCGGCTTGAAGTTGAATATTCTCACCTGGAGTGCCTGACGCATAAGAGCCCATCCACTTTCCGAAGTCAGTGTGACTCTTCATCGAGTGCCACAACTGCTCAGCAAGTCCCGACTGATCGACGCTGTAAAACTCCTGTGCTTTTGTGGCCCCGAACTCGTGGTTGTAGCTGTAAACCATCGAGACAGTCTCTGGCTCGATTCCCATTGCCTCTAACGATGCTCCACGAGTGCATCTCTGGAAGGCAATGTAATACGGGTCTTTAAAGCCAGACCTTTGTTCCTCGCTTAGCCCTCGAAAATCTTCAATGGACACGATGGTTCCGACAGGAGTCGGCTTTATTGCGAGGATTCCTTGCACGAGAGCATTGAGCAGTGACCGACGCTTGGGCTCATCTCCCTTCCAGCTGGTGAACTGTCCTCTGCTGTGAGCATAGTCCTTCATGTGGAAAGGCTCGGTCAGCTTAAAGTAGTCCATTACTGTTTGCCAATACTCAGCCAGTCCCTCCCACTGTCGCTCGGATGCCACGAATCCAGCCATACCCGCGAAATGACAACGTGGGTCATCCGAATGTCCAGTCTCGTCCATGTATGCGACCAGCTTCAGCGGAATGTCTTTTCCATCAGCCACTGTGAATTCTTTGGTTTGCTGGTAAGTACCTATACTATCCAATCACCTGGTTAAATAAGTATGCACTCACCAAATCAATTGGATATCATCTGCGTCTTTCGTGACGCTCGACACCAGATCCGTTTCGTTATTTTCGTGCTTGATTCGCCCAAAAGAATCGGCTAATGTAAGGTGCGCCTCAGGGTGTTAGGTCGCCAAAAGCTCTTTGAAAAATGAAAAGACACGAGATTGCCGGCTTTCCAACAGAATTGCGTAAATGGGTAATTTAGTAGTTGGGAAATCAAAAGCGCTCCACGGCCCTCTGCCTGATTGGGATTGGGATTGGGTGGCCCTTGGGTGGCCCAAGCGTGGCCCAAGGGTGGCCCAAGCGTCGCCC
>JBARNL010000795.1:0-15660 GCA_049802955.1 Candidatus Angelobacter sp. | reverse complement strand
TGGTGGAATCCGCCCGGCAAAGATGCCGCGCCAGCGCCAGCATGAGCGCGATGGTATGTTCCGCCACAGCCACGGCATTCGCGCCCGGCGTATTCATCACGGCGATACCGGCCTTGGTCGCGGCTTCCAGATCGATATTGTCCACGCCCACGCCGGCGCGTCCAATCACCCGCAACTTCTGCGCACTTCGCAGCACCTGCGCGTTCACATCCACCGCCGACCGCACAATCAGCGCGTCCGCATCCTTCAGCGCAGCATCCAGCCCATCTGCGAGCTGGTCGTGCGTCATGACTGTCCAGTCCGCTTCATCTTTCAGAAGCTGTACCGCGTTGGTCGCAACTTTTTCGGCAATAACAATTTTCATCAAGTACCCCGAGCCCTCTGAGGAACGTCATCCCGAAAGCCGTAGACGAGCGCGCGCATTCACCAGCGCGCGAGTAGGCCTGAGGGACCTTGTGTTTTGAAACTACTACACCACGATGCGCAATCTTTATGCCGGGCAGACTATCGCGAAATAATTAGCTCCTCATCTCGTCGCCATGGCCGGCTGCGTCGCTTCCGCATACACCTGCTGTGCCGCTTTCAACCCCGCGCCTAATTCAATTGGCCTTCCCATCTCTGCCAACACCTGCTCCAGCGCGCCAACGGCGGCAATGGTATCCAGATAGTCGTAATAGCCAAGGTGCGCAATACGGAAAAGCTGGCCCTTCATCTCGCCTTGTCCATTGGCCACAATCGCTCCAAATTGGTTGCGGAATGCCTTTACGATGTCGCTGGAATCCACGCCATCCGGTGAAGCGATGGCCGTAAGCGCCGCGCCCGGTAAACTTGCGGAAAAAAGTTTCAGTCCCAGAGCTTTGGCTGCGGCGCGCGTCATAGCAGCCGCGGTTTCCGCATTGTCGATCAGAAGTTTCCGTCCCACAGCCAGATCGCCGCCGCCTTGTTCGCGTATATATTCCAGCGCCGCCGCCAGCGCTGCAACCAAAGCAGTTGAAGGCGTATAAGAAGACTCACCCTTCGCGCCATTCTTTCTTTCTTTGCGCAGATCAAAGTAGTAGCGCGGATTCTTGGTGGTTTCCATGCGCTGCCATGCGCGATCACTCACGGAACAATAAGCCAGTCCGGGCGGGACCATCACGGCTTTTTGCGATCCGCCAATCAGCACGTCAATACCCCAGCCATCGGCATCAAAATGCGTGGTGCCAAGGCCGGTGATGGCGTCGGCCACCAGCAGTGTGTCTGTGCCGTTCAGCAGCCTCGCAATTCCTTCAACATCGTGCCGCACGCCGGTGGAACTTTCCGTGGCCTGCATAAAAAGAACTTTATGCTCGGGCTTTAGCGCTTCTCGCACTTGTTGGGGCGTCACCGTTTGCCCGTAGGGCGCGCGGACAGTTTCAATCTGGAGGCTGTAAGCTTTGGCCAGCCCTTCCCAGCGCTCGCCAAACTTTCCTGCGGAAACGATCAGCACTTTGTCGCCAAGGGAAGTCAGGTTGGCGACGGCGGCTTCCATGGCGCCTGTGCCGGAAGCGGTGAACAGCACTACGTCATTTTTTGTGCCGACAAAAGTTTTCAGGTCCGCGAGCACGCGCGTGTACAGCGCGCGGAACTCCGCTGTGCGATGGTGCATGGTAGCGGCGGCCATGGCAAGCTGGGCTGAAGGTAAAAGCTGGGTTGGACCCGGAGTAAAAAGGCGGCCTTTGCGAATCATGTTTTGACTGTTTCCTGTTCTTGAATTTCTGTTACTGCGTAGCCAGATCGATTTTGTTGAAGTCTGCGGGACGGGCTGAGAGGGTTTGCGCGCCGTGTCTCAACAATACTACGCTTGCGGTTGGATCGTTCGCGTTTTGCACAACCAGTAAACCATCGCCATCGGAAGGTAACGAAGGACCTGACGCCATCCATTGTATCTTCGCCATGGCGCTTTTGGGTATTCGCGCTACGAAATCCAATTTGGGAAAAAGCGCGTCGTAAGCCACTGAACCTTTTGCCAGCATGCTCACTCTTTTGCGGCCTGTGGTGTCCACCAGAAGATAAGCTGAGTCGATAGCGCTGCCGCGTCCGCCAAAATCAGCGGCAATATGCCCTGCAGGTTCCAACCGGCGTTCCCGCAAATAACGCTGCACTGCCGCAGGGAAATCATTTGTTGTGGCCGCATGCCACCCTTGTAATTGCTGCATATGGATAGAGTCGCCCGGCGCCACCCCGGAAGGCATTGCGGCGGCATTTGTATTCGCGCTTGCGCCAGACATGCGGTTATAAGGCTGTGTGAAAAGCAGGGCCACAAGACAAACCAGCCCTCCAGCCAACGCTATGCGCATGGGCCAACTGCTGCCCCGCCGCGGCAGGGGATCAACCTTGATGAGGTCTGCTCCCGGCATTTCATGTATGGCTTTTGCCAGCGTAAGCAAGGATTGCAGATGATCGAAAACGTGGTTTGCCGTGAACGGCGGTATGGTGAGTTCGCTCAGTTCAATCATACGATCTTTAACGGTCAGCCCTGTCTGGGTTGAACAGCAAAGCTGTTCCAGATTGCTCTTCATGGCCGCGCCCGCGGTGAGCATCTTGAATTCCATGGGATGATCGGTCCGGGCGTTGAACCTTCTATCCAGAGGCGCACTGCCGGTGCGCATCAGCACGCGTCCTTCGTTTCCGCCTGGAATATTTTTGGGTATCAGGAAAAAGTTAATGGCTGCGGGCACGCGCATCTGGATGTCGAGCCCCGGTGTATCCACGCGATGAGAGAAGCGGATAATCGTCGGGTTGCCGCCATAATGGCCTTCCAGCACCACATCGCTGCGATCACGCAATGGTTGCGCCTTCAGCAATGCAGCAATCTGGAGAATGTCCGGCTCAATTGCTTTATAGCCCAGGAACACGGCGAATCGCCGCACCCAGTAAACTACGATCCCCACAATGCCCACAACAATGGCAATGTTCAGGATAAGGGCCAGCGGCTGCATGATTTCTCCGGAGGATTAGGTCAGATGATAATGCGCCCGCAGGTTGGAATCAAACAGCTCAGCTTATAATTCTCTTTCTCCTCAAGGAGCGAGGTTTTCATCCATGACCATCAGCGAGCAGATCAAAAAAGATATGGTTGAGGCCATGCGCAGCCGCGACGAACTGCGCCTTTCCACTTTGCGCATGGTCAAGTCGGCACTCAGTTATAAGGAAGTCGATAAGCGCGCGCCGCTCGACGACAAAGAAACGCAGCAGATCCTGAGCACGCTGATCAAGCAGCGCCGTGATTCCATTGAGCAGTTCACCAAAGGCGGGCGCCAAGAACTGGCCGATAAAGAAGCGGCGGAAATCAAGATGATTGAGCACTACTTGCCCAAAGCCAGGGGAGAAGAGCAAATTGCTGAAGCCGTGAAAGCGACTATCGTTGAGATGGGCTCACCGACGATGAAGGATATGGGCGCGGTGATGAAGAACGTGATGGCAAAACTACAGGCCACCGGCGCGCGCGTGGAAGGCAAAACCGTAAGCGAGCTCGTAAAAAAAGGTTTAGGTGGATGAAACGTGAGCCCCTTCGCGGGCGCGAACAAGGTGGAAGCCCCGCAGCGTCGAAATCATGAGCGGAGCGAAGGACCTCTTTCTGATGCTCAGACTCCACACGGTTGTTCATTGTCCCTCTGCTTTTAGCACTCTATTCGTCTTGCTGCCAAAGTGCGCCAGTATCTTAGAAATTACTTGCCTCAGGTAACCCAGAGTACTCATACTGCACTCATATTAATCAGCGTTCCCCATTTGCTTTTGCCTTCTATGCCGAAGCGGTGACGACGTAACAGCATAGACCGCATAGTGCAGGGAAAAGGGGTGACAAGGTGATACCTGAATCGAATCCATTGCAGCGGTTTTTCAAGGAAGTAGTTGAACGAAATTATGGTGATGTTGGCGTGCGCAGCGCAGAGGTGCATGACTACGTAGCCAACCTGCTTACCGAATTCTGCGAAGCAGAAACTCTCTACAAAATTAAAAATGCCGACGGACGTCCTCTATCCGACTTGGGCGAGATGCTGCTGGAGTCCGATCCCGTTTATGGTCCCGCGCCCTCTTTCGATCGTGAGCGCCAGGTGCGCAAACACATTGGCGATTACTCGCTTTTCTTCACCGGCATGTTTCCCCAGGGCTTGAACAAATATCGCTTGCGCCGCACCCGCATGGAAAGCCTGATTGACTTTGTGAAGGCGGGCAAAGAGAGCTACTACATCGTCTCGAAGTTTGAGCACTTTGAGTATGCGAAAGTCGCTCCGTTGTTCCGCCGCATGTCGCAGGAATTTGAGCAGTTGGTGTATGGCCTGAACCAGGTCAAGAACGAACTGGAAGAGATGCAGCATCCCATCACGCGGCAGGCAAATGAATTTTTGATGTAATTCGGAATCGACGTTAGGAAAACAGGGCACGCAGGCAGTTTGGCGTGCTCTTTTTCATTTTAATTATCTTTTCTGCCACGCCAGACGCAATCCCAATCCCACAAAAATCAGTCCCGTAAATCGCCGCTGTAATCGAGCAATCGATTGATTGCGCCGCAGCAATTCACCCAGCGTTCCGCCGGCGTAAGCCACAGCCAGGTTCACCAGCGTCCCACCGAGGTTGAAGATCAATCCTAATATCACGATCTGCAGCGCAACGCTGCCGCGCTGTGCATCGATGAATTGCGGCAGAAATGCCAGAAAAAACATAGCGACCTTGGGATTCAGGACATTGGTGATCGCGCCCTGGCGGAAAATGCTGGTTAAGCTTTCCGCCTTGAGCGGTTGTGAGACGAGGTTGGTTTTTTGCGCCAGCATTCTTATTCCCAAATAGATCAGGTAAGCTGCGCCCGCGTAGCGCACCACGTTAAAAGCCACTGGAGAAGACCGCAGCAGCGCAGCAATCCCAAAGGCCGCCGCCAGAATGTGTACCCAGCAGCCCAGGAAGACTCCAAGCGATGAGACAATGCCGGCCTTGCGCCCCTGACCTACACTCCGGCCAATCACGTAAAGCATGTCTGGCCCCGGCGCAATGTTGAGCGCGAACGCTGCAACCAGAAACGTGAGAAAAGCGGCTTTCTCAGGCATGAACGAAACCTCAAGATAAGTTTGTATCAGCAGATGCAGGCTACGCGGCATCGGAGGCAAAATAAATTATATTGTGGCCCAGCAGATCGAGATTCCCGAGCTGGTAACGGAATAAGATGACAGAGCTATTGATGAGAACGGGGTGTTTTATGAGAACGGAGTCTTTTAGGAGTACGGGGATCAGATGCGTCTGACCACCTTGCTTGGCTTTGTCGCGGGAACGTTGACCACGATTTCGTTCGTCCCGCAGGTGCTGCACGCATTGCGCAGCAAGCGTTGCGACGACCTTTCCTGGGGCATGCTGCTTACATTTTCCGCTGGCGTGCTGCTCTGGCTGATTTACGGCATCCGGCTTTGGGCCATGCCCATTATCGCGGCCAATGCGGTCACGCTGGCGCTGCTGCTGATCATCATGGTTTTGAAGACGCGTTACGCCTCGCGCTGATTTACGGTTCACTGCGTCCTTGCAGCCGTGCAGCCCGAAAAATCCGTTAGAATGCTGAGTGAGCTCTCACCAAGCTATCCTGCTTTTTCTCGCCGCCGCCGCGGGTGGCACGGTGAATTCCGTTGCCGGAGGCGGAGGATTTATCGCCTTTCCCGCGCTGCTTTTTTCCGGCGTGCCTTCCATCAATGCCAACGCTACCAGTACTGTTGCCCTGTGGCCCGGGACACTGGCGTCCACCGGCGCGTATCGCAAGGCGCTTAGCGCGGAACTGTTCAAGCGCATCTTGCCCCTGATCATCATTACGTTTCTGGGCAGCATTGTCGGCTCGGTCCTGCTGCTCAAGACGCGGCAAGCGACCTTTGACAAAATGATTCCCTGGCTGCTTCTGGGCGCCACATTGTTATTTACCTTCAGCGGCAAAGTCACTTCATGGATCAATCGCCACCATTCTGAAGGCGGACCTTCGGCCATGCGGGTAGTCGGCGTTACGCTGTTGCAGGCATGCGCCGCTGTTTACATTGGATACTTTGGCGCCGGTGTGGGCATTGTAATGCTGGCTTTGCTGGCGATGATGGGCATCGAGAACATCCACAGCATGAACGGTCTCAAGACCCTGCTGGCCACCTGCGGAAATGCGGTTGCCGTGATCGTATTTCTCGTGGCTCGCGCAGTGTTCTGGCCGCAGGCCCTGGTCATGATTTTTGGCGGAGCTCTGGGCGGATATTTAGGAGCCTGGTACGCGCAGAAGATGTCGCCCAAAAGCGTGCGTTACATCGTGATCGCGATCGGGTGCAGCATGACAGCGTATTTCTTCTGGCATGTGTATCTGCGCGGTTAATCCGCGGTTAATCCGCGCGCCAGTTTGACCATACCCCCTCTATCACGTTAAAATTACAAGGTTTGCCACTGGTGGAAATTCCTGCCTGTTGAGCATGGCTGCTGAGCAATCTTACAAGTCAATATAAGTCCTTTCCGGCCAAGCGCTTTGGAAGGACGATGGAGAGAGTTATGTACGCGGTAATTCGCGCCGGTGGAAAGCAATACCGCGTCGCACCCGGCGACGTAGTGAAAATGGAAAAGCTGCCCGCCGCCAACGGCGACGTGGTTGAATTCAATGACGTTCTGGCCGTGTCCGGACAGGAAGGCACTATCGGTCCCGGCGCTGGCGCAGTGGTCAGCGGACAAGTAATGGAAGGCGGCAAGGCCGACAAAATTCTGGTCTTCCACTTCAAGCGCAAAAAGCAATACAAGAAGATTTACGGACATCGCCAGCCCTTTACCGCGGTAAGGATCACGGAAATCGCCTTTGACGGCGAACGCTTTACCGCTCCCGATCTGCCCGCCCGCAAGCCCAAAAAGGCAAAGCCGGCCGAAACAGAAGGCGCCGAAGGCGAGGCTGCTCCGGCAAAGTCGGCGAAAGGCAAGTCCAAACCGAAGGCCAAGTCGAAAGCCAAGAAGAGCGCGGCCAAGAAAGCCGCCGGCAAAGGCAAAAAGAAATAGTGATTTGGCCCCGGATGCCGCGGGTGTCCAGGCCTTTCGCTTTGAAGATCACGTAACAGGGCATGACTTCAGTCGTGCCGTCAACAAATCTTACGACCGGGGCTTTAGCCCCTGAGAAACAAAGGGATTTATGGCACACAAAAAAGGCTTAGGCAGTTCCAGAAACGGTCGCGACTCCAACGCGCAGCGGCTTGGCGTAAAAGCATTCGGCGGACAGCTTGTCCCCGGCGGCACCATCATCGTCCGCCAGCGAGGCACCCGCATTAAGCCCGGCGCAAACGTCGGCCGCGGCAAAGATGACACTCTTTTTGCCAAGGTCACCGGCACCATAAAGTTCGTGGACAAAGGCGGCTCCGGTCGTTTCGTCCTGGTGGAGCCTGCCGAGAGCGCGAAGGCGTAGTTTTTACAGCCACTCTTTTGTTCGTCAAAATCAAGCCCCGCCTTTGGCCGACGGGGCTTTTGCTTTGCCTCTTCACTCCCGATGCATTGCCGATGCTTGTGTCTTCAGGTTGGCGCAGCACTGTTCTTCTTAATGTCAGGCCAGATGAGCTGGCCGCCGCTGTGAAATGCCGTTATAAGGTGAAATGGTTTTCGTTGGCAGAGCGTTACAAATTTTTCCAAGGGCTTCTCTCCACTATCCTCAAAGAGCGCCCTTTTCTTTTTGTGGCCAAACAGGCCATACTGAAAGCAGTGAATGCGTCAGTGAATTTTCTCGATCAAGCCAAACTCAATCCTCAGCAGCGCGAAGCGGTGGAAGCCGTGGACGGGCCCTTGCTCATTTTGGCGGGCGCGGGCAGCGGCAAGACCCGTGTAATTACTTATCGGATTGTTCATCTTATTGAGAATAAAGGTGTTGAGCCGGATTCAATTCTGGCGGTCACGTTTACGAACAAAGCATCGGCGGAAATGGCGGAGCGCGTTGGCAATATGCTGGGCGGCAGGACGCTGCGCAAACCGCTGATCGCGACATTCCACTCGTTCTGCGTCCGGGTCCTTCGCCGCGATATTGAAGAATTGAGGATTGGCGGAGCAGAAGGAAAGATTGGTAGCGCAGGATACAAAAAAGATTTCGCAATCTATGACGAATCTGACCAGCAGGCGGTGGTTAAAGGCGTGATGCGCCGGCTTGGTCTTGATGACAAGCAGCTCAAGCCCAGCGCCGTGCTTTCGCGGATTTCATGGGCCAAGAACCACATGCTCGACCCGCAGGAGTTGTACCTGCAATCGGCCGATCCCATCACGGAAAAGATAGCGCATATTTTTGAGGAGTACCGCAAAGAGCTGCGCAAATCAAACGCGCTGGATTTCGACGATCTGCTGCTGGAAACAGTGCGGCTGTTGAAGTCATCGGCCACCGTACGTGAGCGTTATCAACGCCGTTATCAATACATGCTCATTGACGAATACCAGGACACAAATCGTCCGCAGTATGAGTTGATCAAGCTGCTGGCTGGCCGGGCCCATAATGTGTGCGTGGTGGGCGATGAAGACCAGTCAATTTATTCATGGCGCGGCGCGGACATCCGCAACATTCTGGAGTTTGAAAAAGATTTTCCCGAGGCCCGCATTATCCGTCTGGAGCAGAACTACCGCTCGACGCAGGCTATATTGGAAGCGGCGTCGGCGGTTGTCTCGAATAACCTGAAGCGCAAAGGCAAGACGCTTTGGACCGCGCGCCAGGGCGGCAACAACATTGGCTACTATGAAGCGCCCGACGGCGAAAATGAATCGCTGTTTGCCGCCGACTATATTTCCCGCTATTTGAAAAAGATGAAAGAAGAGGTCGCGGAAGATGTGCGCGTGGCCGTGCTGTACCGGCTGAATTCGCAGTCGCGCTTGATAGAAGAAGCCATGCGCCGCTACCAGCTCCCCTATCAGGTCGTCGGCGGTTTTTCTTTCTATGAGCGCGCGGAAATCAAGGACATGATCAGCTACCTCAAGCTGATCAACAATCCCCAGGACTCAATTGCGCTGCTGCGCGTAATCAATACGCCGACGCGCGGCATCGGCAAATCGACGGTTGAAACGCTGGAGCGGCTGTCACTGGAGACAGGGATGTCGCTGTGGTCGGCGATTAGCGAGGCTATCGATCGTCGACTATTGCCGCAACGCGCCTGTGCGGCGCTGAAGAGCTTCAAAGACCTGATTGAAGATGCTCGTGCAATGCATCTGGGGACGTTTGCTGAACGGCTGCCGGGTGGAGCGCAGCCGCCCTCGGCTGCGATCGAGAGTCGTGGTGAACAGCCGCCCTCGGCTGTGAGCGAAGACTCCGAAGCGGATGTGTCTTTCGAGCCGGCACAATTGGGAGAGAACATCAGTTTTGATTTCGGCGCGAATGATGAGGAAAGTCAATTTGTCGAGCAGCCTGAGGCTCATAGTACACCGGATAATGTCATTGAATTCACTGCCGACGGCATTGTTGCCATTGTTGATCATGAAAGTCTCAGGGTTGTAAAAAGAAAATTCGAAAGGCTTGCCAAAAAAGCTAATAGTCTAAAGATTCGGCCGCCGGAACTTGCCGTGAAGTCGCTCAACAGTTTTCCTGTTCGGTACCAGATCACCTTTTCGTTCAATCCACCAACAATAAATGGATGGACATTGCTCGGGATTCTGCATCATCGGAATGGGGAAACAGAAGTTCATCCCATGACAGGGCAAATGGTGCCGGAACAATACAACGATGCTCCTCCGAATTGCGATCATTGCGAAACTAAGCAGAGACGTAAAGATACATTTATATTGCAGAACGAAAATGGGGAAATTAAACAAGTTGGAAGAACTTGTTTGAAGGACTTTTTTGGCGGGTTCAATCCCGAGCCGATTATTTATTTTTCTGACGCAATTGCTGATCTACGAAAAGAAATCTCAGCCGTGAGTGTTGATGAGACGGAAGAAGAGCCTGCCGACGAATCCACTACTTCAGATAAAGCCATCGATGGTTTTCGTGCTCCGGGCGGCCCGGCCAGCGTTCCTGAGATCCTCAAGTTCCTGATTGATCGCACTGGATACATCAAAGAACTTGAAAAGGAAAACACGCCGGATTCGCTCGCGCGCATCGACAACCTGCGCGAACTGGTGAATGCCGCCATGGATTCACGCGATCGCGGTGAGACGCTGGCGGAATTTCTGGACCACGCCGCGCTGGTAAGCGACGTGGATACATACGATCCGCGTGGCACGGTCACGCTGATGACATTGCACTCGGCCAAGGGACTGGAGTTTGGGCTGGTCTTTCTGGTGGGCATGGAAGAAGGGCTGTTTCCGCATTCACGTGCGTTTAACGATCCAGACCAGATGGAAGAAGAGCGCCGCCTTTGCTATGTGGGCATGACGCGCGCCATGGACCATTTGGTGCTCAGCAATGCGCGTTATCGCCGCCGCTACGGCACGGACATGCCGGACGCCACCGTGCCTTCAAGATTTCTGGAGGAAGTGCCGCCGCAGTTGCTGGAAGAGCTGGGCATTTCTTCGCGGGCGCGCCAAGCCTCGCAATATCAGAGCGCTGATTTCGGCGAGCGCCATTACAGTTATGAAGATGAAGACCAGAGCGTGACGTCGTACGGATCCAAACCCCGGGGCTCCCGGACCGCGCCGCCTTTGCGCGGGTCGGGGTCGAACGGCGGATATACTGGTCCCAAGTACAATTCTATAGACAACATTGCCGATTTCTTCGCGTCGCGGGGCAAGAAGTTCAACCGGCCGCAGATTCCGGTGGAGAAGGCGGCGGGGGGCGGGTCTTTTCGTCCCGGCCAGCGCGTGAAACACCCGAAATATGGCGAGGGAGTAGTGTACCGGCGTGAAGGTGAAGGAGAAAACGCCAAGATTACGGTACAATTTCCACGGTTCGGATTGAAAAAGCTGGTGGAAAAGTACGCGCACCTGGAGAGAGCGTAACGATTTTCGCAGTATATCTTTGATTAGGATTGGGACTAGGACAGGTACATGGCAAATACGAAGGCACTGGGCAAGGAAGAACGCAAGAAAACAAAGCGCACGGCGCGTAAAAAGCAGGCGCCTAAGAAACCTCGCGAATACGCGCGCGGCTCCAAAAAGCCGAAAATGAAGAAGATGGTTCGCGGTACATCCAAGCGCTAAACATTGATGTCGGCGTAGAGGCGCCCTGGTGCGCTTCTACGCCGCGTTTTTACGCCGCGCTTCTACGCCGCATTGCTGTTTCCGGCACATAACTCGCGTTTCTCGTTCTGAAGGAGACCTTTCTGGCCAGCCAACTGTTCGCCAAGAAGTCCATTGACAAGCTGATTTCAGATTCGGAAAGGCCGGGGCATCGGCTGCCCAAGTCGCTGGGCCCGTGGTCGCTGACGGCACTTGGCATTGGGGCAATCATCGGCTCGGGCATTTTTGTTCTGACCGGCACTGCCGCGGCTGGTGAATTTTCCACTCCGTCCCTGCTGCACGCCCAGGTGTTGGATGTCTTTCAGAACTTGTTTCAGCACGGGAACCTTTCCGGTGTGCTTCTGCACGGACGGCCGCCGGCCGGGCCGGCAATCGCGATCTCATTTCTTCTTGTAGCTATTGCGTGCAGCTTCGCCGGATTGTGCTATGCCGAGTTGGCCTCCATGATTCCCATTGCGGGAAGCGCGTATACGTATTCTTATGCGACTTTGGGTGAATTGATCGCGTGGATCATTGGCTGGGACCTGATTCTGGAATACGCGGTCAGCAATGTGGCTGTGGCAGTGGGCTTTGGTGGATATTTGAAAGCGCAGCTCACCTCTTTTGGACTCCACATACCGGATAACTGGTCAACGCCGGTCTGGACGGGTGGCCATTGGTCAGGCGCTTACTTTAATGTTCCGGCCTTTCTTATCGTCTTTATCCTGACCGTTCTTCTTGTCTGGGGCATTCGCGAATCGGCGGGCGCGAATAACGTTATGGTGCTGGTGAAGATCGGCGCCATCATTACATTTCTGGTGGTTGGCGGAATGTTGGTGAACCGTGCCAACTGGCATCCCTTTGCGCCATCTGGATTTGCAGGAGTAATATCCGGCGGAGCCATCATTTTCTTTACGTATATCGGTTTCGACTCCGTATCGACGGCGGCCGAAGAGGCAAAAAATCCCCAAAAAGATATTCCCTTCGGAATCATCGCTTCATTGATTATCTGTACGGTCCTTTATATTGGCGTGGCGCTGGTGCTGTTGGGGATGCAGAAATACAGCATTTTCGCCACTAACGCCGATGCGGCTTCCGCGCCTGTGGCCTATGCTCTGCAACAAATGGGGACAAGCCGCTTCTTTCAGGCCGTAATCGTGATTGGCGCTCTTACTGGAATGATTTCCTCCCTGCTGGTCTTTCAATATGGCCAAACCAGAATCTGGTTTGCCATGTCGCGTGATGGCTTGCTGCCAAAACTGTTTTCCGATCTTTGCCGGTTTGAGACTCCGCACTGGTCTACATGGATTGCTGGAGCGGCTGTCGGTATTCCAGCTGGATTGGTTGACATTGGTGAAGCGGCGGATCTTTCCAACATTGGAACGCTCTTCGCTTTCGTGCTTGTTTCGTTGGGAGTGCTTTTTTTGCGCAGAGCGCAACCAGACCGCCCGCGCGGATTTAAGGTGCCCTGGGTGCCGGTTTTTCCGATTATTTCAGTGATTTTATGCGTCTCATTAATGGCCGGTCTCCTTGTTATCACGTGGCTGCGTTTCTTCGGATGGTTAGCCATCGGCATGGTGATCTACTGGCTTTACAGCCGTCGCCACAGTGAGTTTGCGCCCGCTAACGTTTCTGCCGGCAAAGGGTGATGCCTTCTAAATCGTTCATTCAGTCGCTGCCCAAAGCGGAATTGCACCTGCACCTGGAAGGCAGCGTTGATCCTGCGACTCTGGCCGAGCTAAGCCGCCGTTACAATACGCCTCTTCCGACGGAAAACAATCGCTATGACGTGGCAGGCAGCGGCGATGTGCTCACCGAAGAGGATGTCCGCCGTCTTTACTCTTACAAAGACTTCAATGGTTTTCTGATGGCCTTTAAGTCTGTGACGGAGCGGCTGCGCTCGCCGGAAGATTATGAGCTTGTGACCTACCGCCTGATGCAAAAGCTGCGTCAGCAGAATGTTGTCCACGCTGAAGTCTATGTGAGCGTTGGCGTGATTCGCTGGCGAGGGCAGCCGGTGGAACCGATCTTTGAAGGTATGGAACGTGGCCGCGAACGCGGGCAGCGCGATTTTGGAGTCTCACTGTTATGGATCTTTGACGCCGTACGGCACTTCGGTCCGCAGGCTGCATCTGAAGTGTTTGATCTCGCGGCGCGGCTGCGCGAACGGAACGTTGTCGGTATCGGCATTGGTGGCGACGAGGCGCGCGGGCCGGCAGAGGGGTTTCGCGATCTGTATAAAAAAGCGGCTGACAATGGGTTGCGGTTGACCGCGCACGCGGGTGAGACTACGGGGCCGGAATCGGTTTGGGGAGCGCTGAATATCGGCGCAGAACGCATTGGTCACGGGCTCTCCGCTGCGAAGGATCCGGAATTGCTGGAAGTGATGGCGCAAAAGCAGGTGCCAGTGGAAATGTGCATCACCAGCAATTTGCGGACAGGGGCCTGCAAGGAGTTGCAGGAACATCCGGTGCGGAAGTTTTTTGATGAAGGGCTGATGATTACCTTGAGCACGGATGATCCGGCGATGTTCCAGACCTCACTGAACAAGGAATTCGAAATCGCGCAGCAGGAGTTCAGCTTTTCTGAGGAACATCTGCGGGAACTTGCGCGCAACTCCATTGAAGCGTCTTTCCTCCCAGTAGAAAAGAAGCTGCGCTTTATGCAGCAGATTGATTTTCTGGCATGACGAAGCATATCGGCATTGTTGGGTGCAGCTCGGAAGGTGCGGCGCTTTGCTATCGGACGATATGCCTGGAAGCGGAGCCGCTGATGGGCAGGCATGCTCATCCCGAAATTACCATGCACACGATTCCCCTGGCCGAATACATGAAGCCAATCGACGCCGGAGCCGGATGGGAACCGGTGGCTGAATTAATGCTGCGCTCCGCCGAGGTGTTAAAGCGCGCTGGCGCGGATTTCCTGATCTGCCCGGACAACACGGTGCATCAAGCTCTGCCGTTGGTTTTGCCGCGGTCGCCGCTTCCCTGGCTGCACATTGCGGAAGAGGTCGGCAAAGAAGCAGAACGCAGAGGCTTCAAGAAGCTGGGGATTACCGGAACCAAGTTTCTGGTGAGCGGGCCGGTGTATCAGGAAAAGCTGAAGCAGATGGGAATTGCCTATCTGCGGCCGACGGATGAACAGCAGGAACACATTAACGCGATTATTTTCGATGAGCTGGTGCGGGGCGAGCAAACGCCAGAATCGCTGTTTTATTTCGAGCAGGTGATTGAGTCATTCAAAGTTCAAGGCTGCGACGCCGTGGTGCTGGGATGTACTGAGATTCCGTTGCTTGTCAACGAGGGTGAGTCTCCGCTGCCGACGCTGGACTCCACACGCACGCTTGCCCGCGCCGCGTTGCGGCATGCGTTGGCTGGATGAGCAGAATAACTATAAGGAGTGAATTGTGAAGACAGTCAGGCGCATTTGTCTTGCTGTGGTGGTGCTGGTGTGTGCGTCCGGATGGGCACAGACAGAATCGCTGGCAACAGAGCAGGGCGTTTTCAATTTGCATAAATTCGAGCAGCTGATCGGCAAAGAAACGTACACGCTCACACGCACTCCAGGTGAAGTAACGCTGAAATCGGATTTCAAGTTCACCGATCGTGGCAGTCCGGTTCCGCTCACTGCTTCTCTCACCATGGAGAAAGACCTGACGCCGCGAGATTTTGCCATCAAGGGAAAAATCTCCCGCTTCTCCTCGATTGAGGATTCGGTGCATGGGCGCAGCGCGGGAGCGGTGACGATTCCTGCGAACGAGATTTTTTTCGACATTCAAGGCTACGCGCCGGTGTCAGTCCAGATGATGTTGGTGCGCTACTGGCGGTCACATGGCAGCCCAAAGACGCTCAAAACGTTGCCGCGCGGTGAAGTCCAAATCCAGGACCAGGGCATAGAGGCGTTCGCAATCGGCAGCCGCAAAGTCCAACTGGACAAGCTTTCTGTCCGAGGCTTGATCTGGGGCATGGAATCGCTGTGGCTCGATCCGCAGGACCATCTGGTGGCGATGGTGGGCGTGGATGCCGAGATGGACCACTTTGAAGCTGTGACGGAAGCGTATGAAGACGGCCTCGCAAATTTCGTGGCCGCCGCTGCACGCGATGGCATGGCCAACCTCGCCAAAGTTGCGGCAGGATTTACGTCACAACCCGCATCGGTGACGGCGATTGTGGGTGGCACGCTGATCGATGGAACGGGCAAACCTGCAATCGAAAATGCTGTGGTGATTTTGAAAAACGGGAAGATCGCGGCGGCAGGTCCGGCCGCCAGCACCGCCATTCCGCAAGGCGCGCAAATTGTGGACGCGCACGGCAAAAGCGTGCTGCCTGGACTGTGGGAGATGCACGCGCATTTTGAGCAGGTGGAGTGGGGACCAGTCTATCTTGCATCGGGCGTTACCACCTCGCGCGATGTGGGCAATGAACGAGAATTTATTGTGGCTGCACGCGACGCCATAGCCGCTGGCCTAGGCCTTGGACCGCGGCTGGTGATGGCAGGCATAGTGGCCGGAAGCGGGCCATTTTCTCTGGGAGTAATACG
>JBARNL010000794.1:0-3212 GCA_049802955.1 Candidatus Angelobacter sp. | reverse complement strand
CTCTTTATTCTCTTCATACCATTGTGAAACGCGCGCGTAGAGGTCCCAGCAATAATAGTCAAACGAATGCGGCGGCGGCCCGGCAGCGGCGATAAGCTTTTCAATCTCGCTCTTCCCTTTTTTCTCGAGATATAAAAAGCCAACCACCACGTCCGCCACCTGCACGCCGGTATTGTCTATATAGTTCTGCACATCCACGTGCGCGACCGCGGCCTGCAGCAGACGGACAAACGTGTCACCCAGAATGGCATTGCGCAGATGGCCGATGTGGGCAGCTTTGTTCGGATTGATGCTGGTGTGCTCGACCAGAATTTTTTTTCCGCTGGCTGACCCGGGCTGCGTTGCCTTGCTATCAAGCAGCAGTCGCGCCGCTTCTTCTCTATTCATCAGCGCATTGATGTAGCCGGCCCCAGCGACTTCAAACTTTTCAAATCCAGGTACCTGTCCGAGTGCCGCAACAATCTCTTCCGCGATCTTGCGCGGCGGCTTTCGCAGCTTTTTGGCCAGCTCAAAACTCAACGGCAGCGCATACTCTCCAAGGCCGACGTTGGGCGGCTGGTCGACCACGATGCGCAGCAATTCAACGTCATATTGCCGTTTCAAAAGGTCGCGAACACGCTGGATAAGCTGGTGCTGTAATTGCAGGTACAAGTATTTGCCTTTGCCTGGATGTTCAGTGGTTGGGGCTCATTTTAAAGCCGTAAGTTGCTGACAGAAAAGGTGATTATAGCAAACGCAAACCCTTGGCCCGGTTTGACGGCAATGCTTACTAAACCTATGATGAATGTTTGCATCATGAATGTTCGCGCCCGGTTGGGGGCGCCAGCCTGAGTACTGCTTAAATCGTAGCTTTATGCGCATTGCCTACCTAGAGTGCTTTTCCGGGATCAGCGGCGACATGTTTCTTGGCGCCCTTGTTGATGCCGGAGTTCCGCCTGAGGTCCTTACCAGGACGGTGGAAGCCCTGGGCGTGGACGCGCGGCTGGAAATTTCGCGCGTCGACCGCAGCGGGATTAGCGCTACCAAGGTGGATGTGATTGCCGCCGGAGAGAAGGAGTTACCGCGGGAAGAGTTCTGGCAAGGAGCAGTCAGTAATCAGCATTCAGCAGTCAGCCCTGCGAAAATTTCGTCGGGCGCGCATTCACATGATCACGGGCAGGAAAACGCCCACAAAAATTCGCATGCCCACTCCCACGACCACGAACACTCGCATGGCCATGGCGTAGAAGATTCTCACTCTCATTCCCATGAACACAGCCATCCGCACGAACCCAGCCGTTCCCATCCGCACTCGCATCGCGGGCTGAAGGAAATCCGGCAGATCATTCAAGCCGCGGGTATCAGTCAGTCGGCGAAAGATCGCGCCATAAGGATCTTTGAGGCGCTGGGCGCGGCGGAAGCTAAAGTTCACAACACTGACATTGAGAAGATCCATTTCCATGAAGTCGGCGCGATTGACGCCATCGTCGATATCGTGTGCGCTTCAGTCGGCGCAGAAACGTTAGGAGTGGACGAATGGATTTGCTCGCCGCTCAACGTCGGCGGCGGAACCGTGGCTTGCGCCCATGGAACATTTCCCATCCCCGCGCCTGCCACGCTGGAACTGTTAAAGAATGCTCCTGTCTATTCCGGCGAAATCCAGAAAGAACTGGTTACGCCCACGGGCGCAGCCATCGTTAGCGTGCTGGCATCGCGCTTCTCTCAGTTCCCTACTATGAAGACTGAAAAGATCGGCTATGGCGCGGGCACTCGCAACTTCAAAAACTCGCCTAATGTTTTGCGGCTGACTGTGGGTGAAACCACAGCTGCGCAGCATGAGTCGCCGTTCCCGATGGAAGAAATCACCGTCCTGGAAGCCAACGTCGACGACATGACGCCGCAGGTTTTTGGCTACGTTTTGGAGCAGGCTTTGCAGAACGGCGCACTGGACGCATTCGGCACGCCGGTGCAGATGAAGAAGAGCCGTCCTGGCATGCTGCTGACGGTGCTGTGCCGCACAGAAGACAGCCAGCGCCTTACGAAATTTATTTTGGCTGAAACCACTACTCTCGGCGTGAGAATGCGGCATGAAAGCCGCGCCGCACTTGCGCGCCGCCACGTGAGCGTAAGCACAAAGTGGGGCAACGTTCGCATGAAGCTGGCCAACCTGAACGGCAGTATCAGCAACTACGCTCCTGAGTATGAAGATTGCCGGCAGATCGCAACTGAAAAGAAAGTGCCATTGAAAACCGTTATGCAGGAAGCAATCAAGGTCTATCTGGAAAATACCAATGGATAAGGGCCGGGAAAAGTTTTACATTACAACGCCCATTTATTACGTGAACGCCCGCCCGCATATTGGGCATGCATATACCACGCTGGTGTGTGACGCCATTGCGCGCCGCAAGCGCATGCTGGGCTTTGACACTTACTTCCTCACCGGGACCGACGAGCACGGCCAGAAGATTGAGCGCTCCGCCCAGGCCGCCGGCAAAACGCCCAAGCAGTTCGCCGATGAAGTATCAGAGTTGTTCCGCGCGCTGTTTGGGAAGATGAACATCTCCAATGACGATTTCATACGCACCACTGAGCCACGCCACAAAGCCGGCGCGCAGGAACTATGGAAGCGTATCCAGCAGAATGGCTACATCTATAAGGGTACGTATTCAGGGCAATATTGCGTGTTTGACGAGCTATATGTTGATTCTGTGGGACCTGGCGCGGCCTGCCCTGAATGCGGCCGTCCGACGGAGACCGTGAGCGAAGAGAACTATTACTTTAAGCTTTCCGCTTTCGCTGACCAATTGCTGGCGCATTACCAGCAGAACCCCGGATTTATCCGTCCGGAAACGCGCCGCAATGAAGTGATTGCTTTTGTCAAAAGTGGCTTGCGTGATCTCTCTGTGAGCCGCAGCACTTTTAAATGGGGAATTCCTGTCCCGGGCGATCCCAAGCACGTGATGTATGTATGGCTGGACGCGCTAAGCAATTACTGCACTGCGGTAGGATTGGGATCGAAAGACGAACCGGAGCAGAAAAAGTTTGAGCGTTATTGGCCGGCTGACGTTCACATGATCGGCAAGGAAATTATCCGCTTCCATTGCGTTTACTGGCCGGCATTTCTGCTGGCTGCCGGACTGCCGCTGCCTAAGTCAGTGGTCGCGCATGGCTGGCTGCTGTTTGAAGAAAGCAAGATGTCAAAGTCGCGCGGCAACATTGTGCGCGCGGAAACC
>JBARNL010000793.1:0-5528 GCA_049802955.1 Candidatus Angelobacter sp. | reverse complement strand
TAATCTCCGTGTCGAGGTCGTACTGCCTCATTGCACGAGCACAGCCTGCAACCTGTCTGCCCCAGATTCCTTCTCCTGGAGCATACCGCCTCAGAACTTACACCTTATTCATGCCATCTCCGTGGTGTAGATTCGTGATCCGTGTTATCAGTGTTTATCAATGGTAAGGTTCTTCATTTAGAATTCTTTCTTCATTTATGAACCGTCCTCTTGTCCTTATCATTCTCGATGGCTGGGGTTATGCGCCGCCTTCCAAGGCCAATGCGATTGCTCTGGCGCGCAAGCCCAACTATGACCGCCTGCTCACCGAATATCCCAACACGCTCATCCACACCAGTGGGCGCTTCGTCGGCCTGCCGCAGGGGCAGATGGGAAACAGCGAAGTTGGGCACCTGAACATCGGCGCCGGGCGCGTGGTTTACATGGACATCACCAAGATCGATCTTATGATCGAAAAAGGCGATCTCTATAGCAATCCCGTATTGCTGGAGGCCATGAAGAATTCGCGCAGCGGCGGCCGGCAGCTTCATCTTTTCGGGCTGCTTTCCGATGGCGGCGTGCATTCCCACCAGGACCATCTTTACGCGCTGCTGCGCATGGCCAAACAAAACGGCGTCGATCGCACCTATATTCACTGCTTCATGGATGGCCGCGACACGCTGCCCACCAACGGCGCACTTTACCTTCAGCAGTTGCAGCAGAAAATGCGCGATCTCGGCGGCAAGATCGCCAGCGTGAGTGGCCGTTACTATGCTATGGACCGCGACAAGAAGTGGGACCGCGAGCTGAAAGCCTTTGATGCCATGGTCGCCGGCAAAGCTGAAGGCGGCGAATTTGTTGACCCAGTACAGGGGGTAAAAGATTCTTACAATCGCGACGTGACCGACGAGTTTATCATCCCTTTCACCTGCGTGGATAATCGCGGCCTGCCGGTGGCAACCATTCGCGATGACGATTCGGTCATTAACTTTAATTTCCGCGCCGACCGCGCCCGCCAGATCACCCGCTGCCTGGCCCGTGAAAGCGGTCTCACCGCCCAAGGCGGCCGTGACCTGCCCGACTCTGAAGCGCTTGACGCCACAATCCCGCGCAGCCGCGTTCCCAAGAACCTGAAATACGTTTGCATGACGCAGTATGACAAGCAGTTCACGCTTCCCTTTGTGGTGCAACCGGATTCGCTGAAAAATATTCTGGCCAACGTGATGGCCGAGCACAGCCTGCGCAACCTGCGTGTTGCCGAAACCGAGAAATACGCGCACGTGACTTACTTCTTCAATGGCGGAGTGGAAAAGCCATTTCCCGGCGAAGATCGCGTACTGGTTCCCTCGCAGAAAGTCGCGACCTATGACCTGAAGCCGGAAATGTCTGCCCAGGGAATTGCCGACGCCGTGATTAAAGCCGCCAATGATTCGGCCTTTGATGTGGTGATTGTCAATTTCGCTAACGCCGATATGGTCGGCCATTCCGGCAAGATTCCGCCCACAGTGCAGGCCGTGGAAACCGTGGATGCATGCCTGGGCGAGGTTCACAAAGCTGTCCGCGCGCGCGGCGGCGCCATGCTCATTACAGCCGACCACGGCAACGCCGAAATGATGATTGACCCGGCCACCGGCGGGCCGCACACGGCGCACACCACCAATCCCGTGCCGTTTATCGTGGTCAGCGAAGACGCAAAAAAACTGGCGCTCCGCTCAGAAGGTTCATTGCAGGATATTTCGCCCACGGTATTAGGCATGTTGGGTTTTGACCAGCCGAAAGAAATGACGGGCAAAGATTTGCGAGTAGTAAAGCATGCTTAAGAAACAGATGTGTCCTTAAGAAGACAAGTGTCAGGGCACGAGTTTACTCGTGCCGTCAGCAGCCCTGATAAAGTCGGGATTTAGCCCCTGGAGCCTTTTCGACGTTGTTGATTTGAAACACATTTCATTGTTACTAATTACTAATTGCCATTTGCTAATTGCTAAGCCCGCCCATGAAAACACTTATCGTCCACTATCACTCCTTTGAACTCTGGCACGCACCCTCATGGATACGCGAGCGCCTGCAACAGGATTTTCCCGGCCATCAATTCATCCAGCTCCAGAATTATGACCGCGTGCCGGAAGAAATCGCTGACACCGATGTCTTCATCGGCTGGTCGTTGCGACCGGAACAATTTGTTGCCGCCAAGAAGCTTCGCTGGATCCACTCCCCCGCCGCGGCCATTCACCCACTCATGGATCCCGAACTGATCCGAAGCAGCGTCGTCCTGACCAACTCCACCGGGATTCAAGGCCCAGTCGTGGCCGAACACGCGATTGCCGTTCTTCTGGCGCTGGCCAAGCGTCTGCCTCAGGCAATGCAATATCAAGCAAAGCATGAATGGTCGCAAGACCAACTCTGGCATAGCCAGCCTCGCCCGCGCGAAGTGGCCGGCTCGACCGTGCTGGTCATGGGCATGGGCAGTATTGGACGCGAGTTCGCGGCGCGCGCCAAGGCGCTGGGCATCAAAGTTCTGGCCATTCGAGAAAATCCTGCAAAGGGGCTCGATGGAGCGGATGCTGTCTACGGTTCCGCACAGCTCGACGAGATTCTGCCCCAGGCCGACTACGTTCTCCTTTGCACCCCGGTTACGCCTGCAACCACCGGGATCATGAACGCCGCCCGGCTGGGAAAGATGAAGCCCGACGCCTACCTGATCAATGTCGCCCGAGGGCCGCTGATCGACGAACCCGCTTTGCTTGACGCTCTTAAAAATCGTCGCATCGCCGGCGCAGCGCTGGACGTATTCAATGAAGAACCCTTGCCGGCGAGTTCGCCTTTCTGGTCGCTGGATAACCTCTTAATCACTCCGCATACCGCCGCTGTCACCGACCGCCTGTGGGAGCGCCACTATCGGCTCATCTTCGATAATATGAAGCGTTTTCTGGCAGGCGAGAGATTGTTGAATGAGGTCGATAAAACCAGGGGATATTGAAAAGCAATTAGCAATTGGCCGCTATTTTCCAAAGTCTCGAGCGTAGCGAGAGATCCCTATAACAGCGATGATAATTTCAGACTCAAAAGCACTGAGTTTTGGATCGCGCATATGAAAAGTTGATTGTCCGGGCTGTCAGTTGATATTAAGGGTAGAGATCCCTCGCTGCGCTTCGGGATTTCAGAAAGAGCTAGGTAACTTCTATGACTCTCCACATTAACGGTGAACAACGCGACTTTCCCGATAACCTGACCGTTGCCGGTCTGGTTGCGCAGCTCGGCATGAAGCCGGACCGCGTCGCAGTGGAGCTAAATCTGGAGATCGTACCCCGCACCCAATGGGAGACGACCACTCTCAAAACTGGAGATAAACTGGAGGTAGTTCACTTTGTTGGCGGCGGCAGCGGGGGCCGGAGTGAGATGAGAGCTGACCCGCTCGATTCAAACGAATCGCCCGCCAAAGCACAGTGGCTTTGTCCAACCTGCGGGAACCTTGTTATCGGCAGGTTTTGTCCTTCTTGCGGAGAAAAGAAATCCAGCGCGGCGGACCTTTCAATGCGTCACTTCTTCTCCCATGCTTTGGGCGAGCTCTTTCATTTTGACTCAAAGATTTTCGGGAGCTTCAGACTGCTATTTACACGGCCCGGGTTTCTAACTGCGGAGTACGCACGCGGGTGTCGCAAGCCGTATCTGCATCCTTTTCAGGTGTTTTTTATCGCCAATCTGATTTACTTTTTCCTGCAGCCGCTGACCGGCTGGTCGGGACTGAAGACCCCGCTTTATGTCCACACTCACATGCTGGGATACAACTCGTTGGCTACCCGGCTTGTCGCCCAGCGCGTCGCAGCCAAAAGGATTTCGGAATCCGAATTTACTCACGCTTTTGACCACGTTGTCGATCTTCAGGCACGATCACTCGTGCTCCTGATGGTCCCTATGTTTGCCTTGGCGCTTGCGCTGCTGGAATGGCGAAAGAATCGGGTTTTTGGCGAGCATCTGGCGTTTGCTCTTCACTTTTACGCCTTCTGGGTGATCACGTTGTTTCTTGTCGTATTTGGTTTGAGCAAGCCCGTACTTTTATTTTTACAGCATCGAGGCATTGTGTTTATAGAGACTTCGCTTGATCGCTTTCTCTATTTAACCGGCCAGGCCCTCATATTCATCTATCTCGTTCCAGCTCTCCGTACCTTCTATCATGACAAAATTGGTTTTGCGGTGGCAAAGGCACTGGCACTGATCGTCGCCATGAATTACATGATGCAGGCCTATCGCTTCATTCTGTTCCTTACGGCTCTTTATTCCGCCTGAAGATCACCGGTCCTCTTCTTTCGTTTCGTCCCGACACATTTCCTATTGACTTTCTCGATACTGCCCTTAAAATCATTCAAACATTTAGGTAAGGAAATGTTTTAAACATTTCCTATACGCAATGGACCAGCGTTTTACATCGGCGCAAGTGGTGAAGCTAACCGGCATAACACCGCGTCAGCTCCAGTGGTGGGATGAGCGCGGCATTGTGCGGCCTCAGCGTGAAGGCCGCATCCGGCTTTACTCGTTCGATGACCTCACGGAGATCGCCGTGATTTGCGCTCTACGGCGCAAGGGTTTCCCGCTGCAGCGCGTCCGCCGCATTATGAAGTTCCTGCAGAAGGAATTCGGCAGGCGTTTGGTGGAAGCGGTGAGCAACGGCTCGGAATATCACTTGTTAACCGATGGAAAACGCATTTACCTGGAAAATTCGCAGCGCCAGGTGATCGATATTCTCAAGAATTCGCGCCAGCCATTGCTGGCGGTTTGCCTGAGTGACGCTGTGAAGGAAGTCCGGGCTGAGATATTCAACCGCCGTCCAGCGCAGAAGCAGGCGGCGAGAAACGCGGGCAGAAGGCGAAGTTCGTAACGCTATCTGCGCGCTTGAATGCAGGTCCAAAAGGGAGAAACAAAGTGGCGGAGGTGACCGTGGTGGCTGAATTGAACATCGTGACGGAATGGCTTCCGGAACAAATGGAGCCAGGGACTATCTTCGTATTGGAAAATGCGGGCGAAGTCGGCGACCAGGAAGATCCCTACTGGGCCGTTCTCTCCTGTCCGGAATGCGGCACGCTGGGCTTGATCACCAGAAGACAGATGCGCGGCGTGGTGCCCGTGATCTGTGGATCAAATATCTGCCCGGCGCAATTTGTGATCATCGATGAACAAGTAGTGCCGCGGCGGCCAAACTAGCGACACTCTTCACCTGACAGCAAGCCTACCCGCTTACGGCGGATCGGTTCAGTTTGCGCTCTTTTTTTAGGCACTTCCCATTCCACGGAATTTTGCGGAAGGTGCGCGCCTTTCCCTCACCAATTACAATCTAGATAGATGATTCGCACACTTGAATGGACCAGCCAGGGTGTCCGCTTTATTGATCAGACGCGGCTGCCCATGGAAGAAGTCTTTGTGACCTGCGGCACATACCAGGAGGTTGCAACCGCCATTCGCGACATGATTGTTCGTGGCGCGCCGGCCATTGGCGTTGCGGCGGCAATGGGTATAGCGCTTGGCGTTCAGCATTCCGCCGCGACGGAAATAGCGAC
>JBARNL010000792.1:0-5758 GCA_049802955.1 Candidatus Angelobacter sp. | reverse complement strand
CTCGCGAAGACCTCAGCCGTTCAGCGGTTAGCAATCACCAGTAATTTGCAAGTTTGGCTAATCGGGTATTGCAGCAAGCTGATTCTGCCTTTTCTGATCAGTGTCATCCGTGTTAATCAGTGGTGGGCTTTTGATTTTTCCTACTCGCGCTCATCTGTGTAATCTGCGGCGAAATCGTCTTGCCGTTCCAATAACACGCGATTGCGGTGATCGCGAACAATCTCGGCGATTTCAGCAATTCGCTATTTGACACTTCTCTACCCAGCGGTTCAAGATAGCGCCGAACCTTGTCAAGAAGGATTCTCATGAAAAACCATTGGATCGGGCCCAGTTTAATTACAGTAATGGGCTTAATTTCAGTTGGAGCTTATGGCCAGCAACCGGTCGCCTCGGTGTCTCAATCCCCAACGGCTGCTCAAGTAAAGATCGGTCCCGGAACCCTGATTCAGGTGGAGATGAATAGCGACATTGACGCGAAGAAAGCTCATGCCGGTGACATATTTCGGACCAGGTTATGGGAAGCCGTCCGCAATGACGGAAAAATCATTCTTCCGCAAAAGACAATCGTTGTAGGACATGTGGTGGAGGCCCAGCCGCATACAAAAGACAACCCGGAATCCAGGCTAACCATTGCCTTCGATAAGGCGGTGCTTAAGGATGGCTCCGAGCTTCCATTGCGAGGCGTCGTGGCACGGGTGCAACTTTCGCAGATGGCGGTGGCGGCAGCGGCAGACGCTAATGCCCGTTCATATAATCCTGGCCTCTCTCCGGGAAGCACCACCAACATTGCCATGCCAACGCAGGTACCATTACCGGGAGAAGGCGGAGATCAGAACCAACTAGTAGCTGCCGGTCCAACCAACATCCGGGACACGACCATCATCCCTGAAGGGAATGCTTCGGGAACGCTGACGATATTCCATTCCGCCACTAAAGCAGACGTGAAAATTAAGCATTTCGCTACGCTTGACGTGCGCATCACGCACTCAGGAGATTGAAGCTCCCTCATTTTCTTCGTGTTTCAAGGATTTTGTAAGGTTAATTAAAGATTCCGCCCTCGATTGAGCGTCATCCTGAAGGGCGTGAGCGAGCCCGCGTTTTCATCAGCGGGCGAGTAGCCCTGAAGGATCTTGTGCTTGCTTGCAATCAGCAAAGAATTCTGTGTTTTAAAAATTTTTGAGCTTTCTCCGTGTCTCCGTTTGTCTCCGTCGTGAAAAACTCCCATCTCCGCAATCTGCGATGATAGATTTCTCCGCGGCTAAGCTGATCTTGACTTGATGGTGCGAACCGGCGATGACGTATCCCGCCCAGCCTCATGTGGATGCCCGGACTCGGCCAGCACTTCCCGCAATACGCGATCAATCACATTCACTGACTGGCGGACGGATTCAGTGGCCTCTGGTTGCGCCACGTAGGTAAGGCATTCAATCGCCTGCAGCGCATTGCGGATTCGATCATTCATTTGCAAAGCCATTTCCATGCGGCGAACCATCTCGAGCTGTCTTTCACGGATCGCCCATTGCCAGCGCAGCACAAAAACAAACGTTACCGCCGTGGCAATGCATGTGCCCACAATGCGAAGCGGCCCTGTCCGATGAAGCCAGTCATCATAGATCAGCCACTGCGTGATCAGCGACGCCGCCAACACGGCCACGGCTGCCCCGGCCGAAACCAGGATAATCTTCGCCTGCGACCAGATAGGACGAGTCGACTGGGTCTTCTTCATAAGCTGTGGGGACAACAAGCATGATTTTATCAACACGCTCATCAGAAAACTACGAATTCCTGAAATGTTCTGGTTCTTCTTTTCCCGATGGCGCGTGATGGCGGTGATCCCCTCGCGATTCTGGCAATTTCCTGCCCATCCTCCGTATTCTTTCGTGTCCTTTGGTGGTTTAAAGGTTTGGCCTTGTCCTCTCGCAATCAATTGCTTGCGCCTCCTGCCCCGGCATGGCAAGCTAATAGCTCAATCCGTTGCCAACACAAGAACAAGCCACGACTGAAATCCCTTTCGCCACACGCCTTCCCTCGGGCGTGCTGGATGTCTTGATTGTCGGCGCAGGTTTTTCCGGCCTGGGCCTGGCCATTAAGCTCTTGCAGCAGGGCGACAAAGATTTTCTGGTGATTGAAAAGGCTGATGACATCGGCGGGACATGGTACGCGAACCAGTATCCCGGATGCGCCTGCGATATTCCGTCTCACCTTTACTCTTTTTCTTTCGACCGCAATCCTGATTGGAGCCGCATGTATTCCGGTCGCAACGAGATTCAGAGTTACTTGAAATCCTGCGCGCAAAAATTTGGGTTGAACCAGTACATCCGCGTGAACACGGCCATGAAAGAAGCGGTCTGGGATGAACCGACGTCGCTGTGGCGTGTGACCACAGGTGATGGCGCTCTTATTCGCTGCCGTGTATTGATTTCCGCCGTGGGCGCGCTGCATGTTCCCAAATTCCCTGAAATTCCGGGGATAGAGAAATTTTCCGGCCCATCGTTTCACTCCACGTGGTGGAACGCAAGCGTTCCACTGGAAGGAAAACGTGTGGCCGTGATCGGCACCGGCGCCAGCGCAATCCAGTTTGTGCCGGAGATCGCGCCTAAAGTAGCGAAGCTTTCTATCTTCCAGCGCACTCCGCCATGGATTCTCCCTAAAGAAGACTTTGCCATCCCGGAACGCTGGAGAAACCGTTTCCGCCAGCTTCCCTTCTTTACCGGGCTCTTCCGCACCGCGCTGTTCTGGCTGTATGAAATTCGCGTCTGGGCGTTTCTGGGAAAAGCGCCCGCATTGCGCCGGCGTGGACTGAAAATGGCGCTTGACCACATTTCCGCGCAGGTCCCCGACCCTGAGTTGCGCGCACGGGTTACGCCCAATTATCAGTTTGGCTGCAAGCGCGTGCTGATCTCCAATGATTTTTACCCAGCGTTGCAGCGGCCTAATGTTGAATTTATTACTGACGGCATTCGCGAAATTCGCGAGCACAGTATCGTCACGCAGGATGGCACGGAGCGCCCGGTTGACGTTTTGATTTACGCCACTGGCTTTCGCGTTACCGAACCGCTGCATGACACGCGCGTCGTCGGACGCAATGGAGTTGATATTCACGCGGCATGGCAGGAACGCATCAGAGCTTATCTTGGCGTCACCGTCAGCGGCTTCCCTAACTTTTTTATCCTGCTTGGCCCCAACACCGGCCTGGGACACAACTCCGTTGTCCTGATGAGCGAAGCCCAGATCGCCTATGTGATGAGCTGCCTTCGCCTGATGCATAAACGCCATAGCAGAGTGATGGAGGTCAAGGCTGAAACGCAGCAGCAATTTGTCGATGAATTGCGCAAACGCCTGGCCGGGACTGTTTGGGAGTCCGGCGGCTGCCGCAGCTGGTATCAGGACGCCCGAACGGGAGAAAGCCCGGTGATCTGGCCTGGATCGGTCGTGGCCTACAAGCGGAGAACGCGCGCCGTGGCGGAACGAGACTATATGCTCGGTAAGAAATCTGAGGGTTCGAAAACTCTGGCGGCTGAGAATCGAGGATAGATGATAAATCAACCTACACAATTCAGCTCGCTCGGTACCACGCCAGATGAACGAACTATGGCCACCTTGGCCCATGCTCTGCAACTCATTGGCACATGGATCGCGCCGCTGATTATTTTCCTGATCCGGCGACAGTCACGATTTGTTTCATTTCATGCGTTGCAAGCACTGCTCTTTCAGATCGTACACACTATCATTGTGGTCGCCCTGATGGTGCTCTGGTTTGCCACGATCTTTGCAACAGTTCTTCACCAAACCAACGGCAAGCCGCCTGAACTGCCAACGGCATTGTTCTTACTGATGCCACTGGTTTGGCTCGGTTTTATGGCGATGTGGATCGGTACTCTGACAATTGCAATTATCTATGCCATCAAAGCAGGACGCGGAGAATGGGCGGATTATCCGGTGCTTGGCAAATTGGCGCGAAAGATCTTGAAGATGGGGCCAATGGAAGGGCGCTTCGCACCTACTTCACAAATGTGAGACTACGATTGCTTCCCTTTCAGCCTCAACCCTGCTCGCTCTTCAAGTAGCATAATCGTCGCGGCGTAATCCAGGTCGTCGTAACCGTCGTTGCTGGCTTCCTCATAAATTTCATCGATCTTGATCAGGCCCGGCAGGTCGACGCCGTTTTCTTTCGCCGCGTCCATCATCAGGTGCATGTCTTTGTGCATGAGCTTGAGCGGAAAATTAGGCGTGTAATCCTGGTTGAGAATGAACGGCTTCTTATATTCAGCTACGCCGGAGCGGATCATCGACGCTTCAATCAGCTCAAACATCTTCTCCGGCGGCACGCCCAGTTTCTTGGCCAGCGTCAGGCTCTCGCACAGGCCCTCATACATAAAGACGATGTTCATGTTCTGTGCCAGTTTGGCGGAAAGGCCTTTACCGTTGTCGCCCATGTGGATCACTTTCTTTCCCATGGCGCGCAGCAGCGGCTCAACGCGTTCAATATTGTGCGGCGCGCCGCCAATCATAAAGATCAGCTGGCCGTTCTCCGCGCCCGTCTTTGAACCGGTAACTGGCGCGTCAAGAAACTCACAGCCTTTCTCCTGCAAGCCTTCCATGAATAGCAGGCTTGCCGAAGGTGAGATAGTGCTTGAATCGACGACCACAGTGCCGCTGGTCAGGCCTTCAATTGCGCCGCCAGGCCCAAACAGAACGGCCTGCACGGCCTTGGTATCAGAGACACAGACCCATACAGCGTCTTTGTCTTTGGCGGCTTCGGCAGCCGTGGCTGCGGTTGTGGCCCCTTCCACTTCACGGGGTGTGCGGTTCCAGACCGTCACTTCATGTCCGGCTTTCACCAGGTTGGCGGCCATGGGCCGTCCCATAATTCCAAGACCTAAAAAGGCTACGCGCATGCTTGGCATTAGACGGTCTTAGGGCGGATGCCGTCAAGTGGGAGCGGTGAGCAGTCAGGGCAAACGCATCTTAATTTTTTGCCGACAAAGATTACCGAGTTGGTGCCTCTTCAGCTTGTTTGGCAATCAAAATCAAATGTTGCGGTACCAATTGGGGCAAAATATTTCTCTTTGTAAGCCATATTTCTCACGTTGGTGCCCGAGTTTAGCCGCATATATTGCTCTGCCTGCGGTTACAGCTTACAAAACGAATTAAGATGCGTTTGCCCTGGGTGAGCAGTCAGGGCAGCCGTCAGCACTCAGCCCTGATACTGTGTGGATGAAAACGCAAAAGTTTGAAACACGGAGGAAAAGAGTAAATGGAGGAATCTTTGAGGATCAAGGATAAGAAATCTAAATACCTCTGCTACCTCCGTTCCTCTGTGTTTCAAAGGTTTTCATTGCATTTCGCGAGATCGTTGAAGGGCTGAATGCTGACTGCTGACAGCTCTTTCCCGGTGATACAATTTTAGGTTTCCCTGAGTCTCTCAAAAGGATCACCTTATGCCCCAGACTTCCACCCAGATTGCTCCTCCGCCCCAGCCGCTGGTCGCGCTTACCGACGATGAAATTTTGTTTCGTGACAACGTGCGCCAGTTCGCCGACCAGGCGCTTCGCCCTAAAGTCCGCGAGATGGACGAAAAAGGCGTATTCGATCGCGACCTGATTGAGCAGTTCTTTCAGCTTGGGCTGATGGGCATTGAAGTCCCGGAGCAATACGGCGGAGCCGGGGGAAAGTTTTTTGAAGCGATCCTTGCAGTAGAAGAAATTTCGCGTGTCGACGCTTCTGCCGGCGTAATTGTTGACGTGCAAAACACGCT
>JBARNL010000791.1:0-10194 GCA_049802955.1 Candidatus Angelobacter sp. | reverse complement strand
TTTGTCTGGGACGAAGCCGTCTTCTACGTTCCTGCCGCTTACGATCTGGCGCATTCTCACACGCTGATCGCCAAAACAACGCTTGATACCGGACATCCGCCGCTTTCCGCAGCATATCTTGCGTTGTGGTTCACCATCAGCGGATGGAAACCCGCCGTGGCCCGCGTGGCTATGTTGTTGCTTGCGGCGTTTGCTCTGACGAATGTCTTCATGCTCGCACAAAAACTTGTGGGTCTTGGCGTTGCAGTGGCCACGACTATCGCAACGGCCGTGTACCCAATCTTTTTTGTGCAAAGCTCGTTGACGCATGCCGATCTTATGGCAGCCGCGTTTACGCTTTGGGGAATCAGGCTTTATATCGACGGCCGAGTGTGGCCAAGCCAGCTTGCCTTTTGCCTGGCTGTCCTGAGCAAAGAGACTGCGGTAATCTCGCCGCTGGCATTTGCACTTTGGGAACTCTTGCCTCATCGCAATGGCAGTGGTCAAAACCGCTTTCAGCGCTCTGCCATTGCGCTTGTTCCAGTGCTTCCCTTGCTGGCGTGGCTGCTGTATCACCATCACGCCACAGGAAGATTTTTTGGCAACGCCGATTTTTACCAGTACAACGTCACCCAGGCGCTCAATCCGTTGCGTTTTCTTCTTGCGCTGGTGCAACGAGTCTGGCATCTCTTTGGAACCATGAACATGCTGGCGCTCACGGCGGCCATGGCAGTCGCAATGTTCTTTCCTCCGGTCATCGACTCGTCCGGTGAGCGGCCGCGTATTGCCGTGCCAATTCAACTTCAGTTCGGGCTGATCATGCTTGCGCATCTGCTCGCTTTTTCGCTGCTAGGCGGCGCGCTGCTCACTCGCTATTTATTGCCGGTTTATCCGCTGGTAATCATGATCGGCATGTCAACGTTGCACCGGCGCATCAGCCGATGGGAATGGCCCGCAGCTTTAATGGTGATCGTCTTTGTGCTGGGACTCTTTTTTGATCCGCCTTACCGCTTTGCGCCTGAAGACAATTTAACCTACAAAGACTTTGTCGATCTCCACTTTAAGGCCGCAAAGTTTCTGGAACAGCACGAGCAAAACGCCACAATTTTTACCGCATGGCCGGCGACCGACGAACTTACTCGCCCATATCTGGGTTATGTGAAGCAGCCATTTCCGTTAGTTCAGGCGCAGGATTTTACAGTTGAGGAAATGATCAAAGCTCGGCAGATGCGTTCAAAGTATCAGGTGGCCTATTTATTTTCGACCAAGGTCGACGTGCCGCCTTGGATCCATTCTGAGCGCTGGGAGGAACTCAATCGGCGATTCTTTGGCTCCCACGTGGACGTTTCTCCAGAACTAGCAGCTGAGTTCCTTCATGGACGAATCGTATTCCTGGCCAAAAGCAAGGCCGAGTGGGTGGCAGTTCTGGAAATGGATCAGCCATCTTCGATGGCATCGGCCCGCTGAGCAAGAGCCTTTATCGCTGCAAACCGATGCGCGGTGAGACTACTGGCCCGAACATCGCAGCCGCTTTTCGCAGCACATCCACACGAACAAGCAGCCTCCCGGAAGAAAGGCTGCTCGCGTCAATAACTATGAAAGGATCCTCGCCACTAATGCAGCTACGTTTGCGTTATACCAGAAATAAGCAAACACCAGTCCCGCCGACTCAATCATCCGAAACCGCCACTGCCGTTTCATAATCCTGAAACCCCTTGGTTCTAACCTCTTGCCTCAACTTCTATACGCGCACGGGCAAAAGACTGTTCCTCATTGGGGGAGAGAACACGCATCTTTTTCCAGTCATAAGCGAACTCAGTACCACAGTCGAGACAAACCACGTACGTTCCTGTATGCGTGGCGGCCTCGCAGCGGCGCTGTCCTGGCTTGCTGGTCTGGGGAAAGCTGATTCGTTTATGCCAGCATCCGAACAAAGCGTCAAAGATCTTCACAATCTCCTCCTGGCTGTTGCATTAAGCACTTGTTCTTAACAGCCTCACACTTCGGCACTACCTGGGTCGTTTACGGATGATCAGGCCATCTGGCCGGATAACTTCCGTTACTTTAAATAGTGCTTTCTGCCCTGATTTCGTTTCAGTTAATTTCCACATCCCCGATGACAGAAATTGTCACTACTTTCTCTAGCGAACACCACATTCAATACGTTGAACGCAGGTATTCTGGATTTGTTGCATTAAGTTTCGTTGTCGCCATCAGTACTCAGCTTGGCGATCTTAGGAATCAATGACTTAAAATCGCCAAAAGAATTTTGATCGGGGATGCCGCCGCGCCGCTAATCAAAATGCATCTGACCGCGCTAACCGGGAGATTGATAAAATTAGGTTTTAGTCATGGAAATCATCGACCCTAATGCTGTAGGACAACGCTCCAAAGACGCCAGCCGTCCATGGACATGGTCCATCGCCATGTATTCCGGGCCATCTCCTCTGCGCATGGCCGCCGCTCCCGGCGCTTCCAACCCTGTGATTTCCGCCACCCACGTAACAGATGTTTCGGCGCGTTTTGTCGCTGATCCGTTCATGGTCAAGGTCGACGGGCTTTGGCACATGTTTTTTGAGGTCTTAAATAATCAGTCCAATAAGGGCGACATTGGCCGCGCCACCAGCCGCGACGGTCTCACATGGCACTATGAACAAATCGTTTTGCAGGAGCCATTTCATCTTTCTTACCCTTACGTTTTCCGATGGAACGACGATTTCTACATGACTCCGGAGACACTTGGCGCTAATGCTGTGCGTCTTTATCGCGCTACTTCATTTCCCGACAAATGGACTCTCGTCAAAGATCTCATCCCTGGCCCGCATGCTGATCCTTCAATTTTTCAGCACGGGGAAAAATGGTGGCTCTTCACCTGTCCAACGCCACACAAGCATGACACGCTTGCTCTTTATTCAGCCGACGATCCGGCTTCCGTCTGGACTGAACATCCTTCCAGTCCCATCATTGTCGGCAATAAATCAATAGCCCGGCCAGGGGGCCGCGTGCTCGACTATAACGGTCATCTGCTTCGCTTTACCCAGGATTGCTATCCCACGTATGGCAAACAGGTGAGAGCTTTTGAAATCACCGAACTTACCTCGACAACTTACAAAGAGCATGAGGTAAAGGAATCGCCTATCCTCATACCGGACGGAAGTTCATGGAACGCGTCAGGCATGCACCATATCGATGCGCATCGTGTTGGAGAATCATGGCTGGCCTGCGTCGATGGGCTGGTCGATTTTTGACATCACGCTAAGCTCTCACTCAGGCTTCGCCGTCTTGCTGCATTCTGGCTGAAAAGAATGTGACGCCAGATCAACGCACACGATTTCAGCTTTAAACGATCCCACGCGCCGGTTCGCGCCAAAAGTAATTCCCGGCAACAGGCCGGTCCTGAAGTCGCGCATCTGCTCCAGCGTCTGAATCAATTTTTCTCGGGTCACGTTCTTGCCGGCGTGCGCCAGCGCTTCCACCAGGATTTTTGCCGCGCAATAGGCTGAAATCTGGACCAGCCGGTGGTCGCTGGCAAGATTGTGACTGCTCAGAAAGTAGTCGAACTCATCCACCGCTCCCACTTCCGGCTGCAGTTGCGGATAGGCGGCAAATATCCTGCCCTGGAAACGCGCCGGAGCTCCAAGAATGCTTTCATCCAGCAGCGGCCCCAGTACAAAAACTCTCGGGGCCCATTCAGCTTTGTCGGCCGCCTGTATCCATGGCGCAAGCTGCTCTCCATCGCCAATAAAAAAGACCCGCTCTATTCCCTGGCTGTGCAGATCGCGGACAACGTCTTCGGCCTTCGCCGCTGAAAACACAAATTCCTGTGCCTTCTCGACGTTTAGCTCTTTCCATGTCGCTTGCATGGCCGGAGCCACGTCCGTCTGCAGCTTGCTATTGGCCACCACGACCGCAGTTTTCTCCACTGCTGCTTTTTCCCGCGCCGCAGCAAAGCGGACAAGCTCCTGCTCCAGTTGCTGAAAGCCGGGAAGAAGATAAAACACTTCGCGATTCACAGTTTCGCTAGGGACGGAAAGCGCCAGCAGCCCAACCAGCGGGACCTTGCTTGCTTGCGCCACCGCAGCCACTTTTTGTTCCGCGTCAGGCACAAACGGGGCCACCATGGCAAACACCGGAGCAGCGGCCAGCCGCTTCGCGCTCTTCACCGTAGCGGTGCTGTCGTTTCCGGAGTCGTCAAACCGAAGCACAATGCGTCGGCCGTAAATTCCGCCGCGCTGGTTCAGGTCTCCAAAGTAGGCGGTCAAAACCGCCTTCACCGCGCTACCCGTTTCGGCGTTTTCCCCGGCCAGCGGAGCCATGCTACCAATCATGATGCTGTTCGCGGTAATGCCCGGCTGCGGTATGCTCGGTCGCTTTGCTTGCACTGCCTGGATACGCGCGTCTGCTGCACCTGCATTGCAGCACAACATTACGCTCAGAAATGCCGCCGACAATCTGATTATCCAATGCAATGGCAAATTCTTCATATAATCTGGTGACCCTGGCAGGAGTCGAACCTGCGACCTGCGGTTTAGGAAACCGTCGCTCTATCCATCTGAGCTACAGGGCCACTCCCATCATTTTAACCCGTAATATTGGCCTGTGTTGCCGCACCAAACCTGCCCTTACTTCGCCCTCGGATGCGTCCTGTCATAGACTTCCATCACGTGGCTAATCGATAGCTGCGTATACCTCTGCGTGGTTGCCAGCCGCTCATGACCCAATAGCTCCTGGATCGCCCTCAGGTCTGCCCCTTCCGTCAGCATGTGCGTGCCAAATGCGTGGCGCAAAGTGTGCGGATGCATATCCGGCGGCAGCCCTTTTGAAATGGCAATCTGCTTCACGATCCGGCCCACGCTGCGCGTGGTCAGCGGCCCGCCGCGATGATTAATAAAGAGCCGGCTCGTTTTCCTGCGCGTTGCATTCAATACCTTCTGCCGTGCTTCTCGATAAACTGCCAGCGCTTCTGCGGCAGCGCCTTCCAGCGGCACATAGCGCTGCTTCTTCCCTTTTCCGCGAATCAGGATCACGCCATTGGCTTCTTCAATATCGTTCAGTTCGGTGCCCACCAACTCCGAATTTCGGAGTCCGCAGCCATAGAGCAGTTCAAAGATCGCGCGATCGCGCTCAGGAAACGCGGCGCTCTCCGGCATCTCGGTATTCAGCAGTCCATTGATCTCTTCCATCGTGGGGACGCGCGGCAATCTCTTGGGCAATCGCGGAGCAGAAACCAGCTTGGCCGGATTTTGGGCAACAATGCCCTCTCGCCCTAGCCATTTGTACATTGACCGCAGCGCCGCCAGCGCCCGCGCCACCGAAACTTTGCTGAGTCCGCAGCCATGCAGGTGTGAGAGAAATCCCCGGATCGTCATGTGATCTATCTCTTTCCATCTCACTTCCGGTCCTAGATATTCGGCAAAGCGGCCCAGTTCATTGCGATAAGCGCGCACCGTATGCGCGGACGCATTGCGCTCCCCGCGCAACGAAGCAAGAAATTTGCCGATGCCGCGCTGTATCTCCTTGCTTACTTTAGCTTTTGCCTGCTTCATGGTTTTCCCGTTGTGCCGCTTCTCTTTCCCCGTGGATGAAACTCGCGATACACAGTCTTCAGCCGGTCCAGCGCCACGTGGGTATAAATCTGGCTGGTGGAAATATCGGCGTGGCCCAGGATCGTCTGCACCGTGCGCAGGTCGGCGCCATTTTCCACCATGTGCGTGGCACAGCTATGGCGCAACATGTGCGGGCTCGCATGCCTGCCGGATGCCGAAGCCTCTTTCACCATCTGCCACACCCGTTGCCGCGTGAGCTTCCTGCCGCGGTGCCGCACAAACAATATGGACGAAATCTTTCCCTTCAGCAGCGTTTGCCGGCCATCGGCAAGATACACACTGATTCGCTCCTGCGCGGCTTTTCCAATCGGGACAATCCGCTCCTTATCACCCTTGCCCCGCACCAATATGTGGCCAAGTTCCAGCTTCAGATCTTCTAACCTTATGTTGATGATTTCAGAAACCCGCATCCCGCTCGCGTAAAACACCTCCAGCATGGTCTGATCGCGCTGTGCCAGCGCCGCGGAAAGTTTGGAATCGCCCGGCTGCCCCGCCGCTTCCATCATCGAATCAATCTCGCTTACCGCCAGCGATTTCGGCAGCACCTTCCACTGCTTGGGCGAGTCAATGTCCAGCGTCGGGTCCTGCTTGATGATCCGGTCTAGCAGCAGATATTTGTAAAAATGTCGCAGCGTGGAAAGCTTGCGCGCCACTGACCGGTCCTTTACTCCGTTCGCAAACAATTGGCTTAAAAACTCGCGCACATCTTCCCGCGTTGCTTTCTCCAGATTGCGCCGGCGAGCCGCAACAAACTCAGCAAATTGGATCATGTCAGATCTGTAAGCGCCCACCGTCAATGGGGTTAGCCCCTTCTCCACTTTCAGGTAATCAAGAAAGCTTTTCACGATCGGATCATCCCGATCTTCGCTCTTTTGTTTGTTATAAGACACCATAATCTTCAGTATCCTGCCTGCTGAATCCCCGGCAAATAGCTCTGCTGGTTCCGATTGCTGTTGAATGCAATTTTTTGCGTCATCGTCTTTCGGCTTTCAAGGATTGCCACTTAACTTCTATTCCTATCCGCGTCCATCCGTGTTTAATCCCGCGGTGAAATTTGCTTTTTCGATCTTGTGTGTTCACGGCGATCACCCACCCCCGGCCTTATTTGCAGTTCGTATTGCAAACAAAGCACTTCCTCTATTCAACCCAGGCGTGATCCTTGCGCCACGCTTGCCACCCAAGGGCCACCCAAACCCAATCCCAAACCCAATCCAATCGGCAGAGGGTCGCAAACTTCCCCAAAACACGAAACGCAACGGTTTCCCGTTGCGCACCTATGACAGATCGCTCCCTGTCACAGCTCTTACTCTAGCAAATATTAAGCGAATAAATCAACAAAAATTATCAGCAAATCCCGGGAAAAATTATTCCTCAACGCTCCCCCGGTTTTCTCCGCGCCTCTCCGTCTCCGGGTTGAAATCAGCCGCTTATCGAGCCATAAAAGTCTTCGTGCCAGAATAGTGCATGCCAAATGCTCAGCCTGCCATTCCCGATTTTCTTTACGGCACCGCCTGGAAAGAAGACCGCACGGCGGCCCTCACCGAACTCGCCATCCGCTCCGGCTTTCGCGCCATCGATACGGCCAACCAGCGCCGCCACTACTTCGAAGCCGGGGTCGGCCAAGGACTGGGTGCCGCATACCGCACCGGGCTGGTCACGCGCAACGATCTTTTTCTTCAGACGAAATTCACCTACCAGGACGGTCAGGACCATCGCCTGCCCTATAATCCTGCCGCAACGCTTTCCGTTCAGGTCGCGCAGTCGATGGCCAGTTCGCTTGAGCATCTGGGCACGGACCACGTGGACAGCTTTGTCCTGCATGGCCCCGCTTCCAACTCTCATTGGACCACCGACGATTTTGAAACCTGGCAGGCCATGATCAAAGAGCGCGATGCTGGTCGCACACGCCTTCTCGGCGTCAGCAACATTTCACTCACTCAATTGCAGCAGATGTCCCGCGCCCATGCGGAGCCCCCTGCTTTCGTCCAGAACCGCTGCTATGCTCGCCTCGGCTGGGACCGCGAAGTGCGCGCTTTCTGTCGCGAACACAACATCATTTATCAGGGCTTCTCTTTGCTCACGGCCAATGTTGAAGTCTTGCGCCATCCCTTGCTTGCAGGACTCTCCGCAGAGATCAAAGCCACGCCCGCTCAGTTGATTTTCGCTTTCGCGCGCCAGGTTGGCATGCTACCGCTTACGGGCACCTCCAGTGCCGAACACATGAAAAAGGACCTGGCCAGCCTCTCCCTGGAATTACCTGTCGAGGCTGTGAATGCGATTGAGGCAATCGCTGGGTAGCGCTCATTTGATGGATGCAAAGACGATGGCCATGTCCATTAAGAATGTCATCTCGACAAACTAAGAATCGTCATCCCGAGACCCGTAAAGCGAGCACGCGCCGTCATCAGCGCGCGAGTAGGGTGGAGGGACCTTATGTTTATTTCCAAAAATTTGGTTTTATTACGCAGTTCTCAATTACGTGCCGGAGCCCTAATCTTCGTTGCCCTCCTGAGCGACTCCGAGGAAGCGCCGCGCGCCTGAGGAGGAGCGAAGGAGGGCAACTCCTACTTTGCCGTGTTCTCATTGCGTACCTTTTTCTCCGGCATCACAAATGGCTTCTCTTCAATCCCATTCAGCCGCGCCACCGTCACGGCATTCAATGCGCTCTCCGGACGCTCTTCATGCTTGAAAAAAGCAAACACCTCGCGCTCCGCGCTTTGCGCCTTCAATTCGTCCGCAACTTTCTGAAGATCGGGCGTGCTGTACTCCGGCTCGCGAAACCTGTAATACAAAAAATCCGCGGTTGCCACCTTGGGCACGACAATCTTTTCGCTCTCCGCCCAGCACAGCGCCGCATTCTTGCTTTTCAAAATTTCAAAGACTGCATCTGTAAACCAGCTCTCATGCCGGAACTCAATCGCAAACCTGTACGCCTGCGGCAGCAGTTGCGCAAACGTCCGCAATAAATCGATATCGGCTTTCAGATTCGGCGGCGTTTGGATTAATATCGGCCCCAGCTTGCCCGACTCCCGCATCGGCTCCATGCTCTGCAGAAAAAACCGAAACGCATCGTCGCAGTCCTTCAATCTTTTGAAATGCGTAATCGATTGATGCACCTTGGCGGCGAACTTGAAGTCCGGCGGCGTTGGCCCCACCCAGCCGCCTATGGCGCTCGCAGTGGGCATGCGGCGGAACGTTCCATTCAACTCCACCGCATTCAGCCGCGTCGCATAAAATTCAAGAAATCTTTTTGACGGCAGCTTCTCCGGAAAGAACGCAGGCTTCCAGCTCGCGTATGACCATCCTGAGGTGCCAATATGCAGACCGTTTGATTGCTGACCCATGAACGCAAGATAAGGCGTTTCAGCCACGAATGCACGCGAAAAACGCGAATCAGATCCGGTTCCAAGGCTGCTGCTTCCGAGTACGAGATCGAGAAATGCTAGCCAGTCGAATCCCTCAGGATCACGAGCCTTAAATTCTTCCGATTTGATTCGCGTGTATTCGCGTTAATTCGCGGCTAAATCCCCCGGCTTCCCCCGTGCCTCCGTGTCTCAGTGGTAGGTTTTTGCTATTTGTAGAGAAGATACTTCTGCCGCAGCTCTTTGAACTTCTCCAGGTCATCCTGCCAGCTTTGCGCGATCGCCCGAGGATCATCGCCGCGCACCACGGCGTCATAAACTTCGCGGTTGGCCAGCAGTGTCAGCATCAGGTCAATTTTCCATTGGTCAGGATAGAGCTTGCGCAAAGCCGCGGCCAGCTCAATCCCCATCTCCGGCGCGTCCAGCACCGTGCGATCGGTAACAATAATGTTCACGCCCTTGCACAGATGGTTCTGGTAGGACCCGCTGACAGGAGTAAATGTTACCGGCACAAAGCGCACGCCTGGAATCAGCCGTGCGTTCAAGTAGTCAGAAAGCGCGCGTGCATCGATCCATGGCGCACCGATGACTTCAAACGGCGTGTCTGTACCGCGGCCAACGGAAACATTGGTTCCTTCAATGATCGCCACCCCCGGATACAGTTCAGCCTCATTCACTGAGCGCAGATTGGGCGAGGTGTTCACCCACACAATGCCGGTGGAATCGAACCAGTCGCCACGCAGCCAGCCCTGCATGGGAATCACCCTGAGCTGCGCGCCAATTTTTCTCTCTGTGTTGTAGAGCTGCGCCAGTTCCCCCAGAGTCATGCCGTGTCGTAGAGGTATGGGGTGGTAGTTGTTAAAGTTTGTGAGCTCGGCCTGCGACATTGGGCCCTGCACAAACGATCCATTGACCGGGTTGGGCCGGTCCAGCACGATCACTTCCGTATTTGTCTGCGCCGCCGCTTCCAGCAAATAGCCCAGTGTCGCGGGGTAAGTGTAAAAGCGCGCGCCCACATCCTGGATATCGAACACCACAGCATCCAGCGTTTTGAGCACGTCCAGAGGCGGACGCTTCTTCGCGTCTGTGCCGCCATACATCGAATACACGGGAACTCCGGTCACTGAATCAGTCGTGTTCTGGACCTTCAAGTCGTCCTGCGCGCCAAAGATTCCGTGTTCCGGCGCAAAAATCGCCGCCAGCTTGATTCCCGGCGCCGACGCCAGCACATCAATCGTTCTTCTGCC
>JBARNL010000790.1:0-2851 GCA_049802955.1 Candidatus Angelobacter sp. | reverse complement strand
ATGAAATATTTAGTGAAGCTGCGCCAGAACCGCGCGGTCGCGCGCGCAGAGCTGAAAAAGTCCGATCCAGGCCGCAACTCTTGAGGAGAACCCCATGAAAGGTAAACCATGAAAGCAGCAGTCCTGCGCGAATTGAAAAAGCCCATGACCATTGAGGAAGTCGAACGTCCCAAGCCAGGCGACGGCGAAGTGCTGATCAAGGTGGAAGCCTGCGGCGTCTGCCATTCTGATCTGCACGTTGCCGATGGCGACTGGAAACAATTCGCCGGAATAACCAAGCTGCCGCTTATCGTTGGACATGAAGTTGCGGGCAAAGTAGTTGAAGTCGGCTCCGGCGTGTCGGAACTGAAAGTTGGCGACCGCGTTGGTGTGCCGTGGATTTTCTGGACTTGCGGCGAGTGCGATTTCTGCCGTGAAGGCTATGATAATCTTTGCGTGAAGCAGAAAATTACCGGCGTGACCGTGGATGGCGGCTATGCGGAGTTCATCAAAGCGCCCGCGACCCATGCGACAAAAATTCCTGACTCTGTTTCATCCGTACAGGCGGCTCCGCTTTTTTGTGCCGGCGTTACGGTGTATCGCGCCATCATGCAGGCCAAGCCACAACGAGGACAAACGCTGGCGGTCTTCGGCGTCGGTGGACTTGGACATTTGGCTATTCAGATCGGCGTACACCTCGGCCTTGAAGTTTCGGCGGTTGATGTGGCTGATGACAAGCTTGCTCTGGCCAAGTCGCTTGGTGCTGCCAATGTCTTCAACGCCGCGACTTCCAACGTCGTGAAAGAAATGCGCCGTCGCGGCAGCGCCCACATTGTTTTAGTTACGTCGGGCTCCAAAGCCGCTTACGACACGGCGTTTTATTGCGTGCGTCCCACAGGAACTCTGCTGGCCGTGGGCTTGCCTGCCGCTGAAATTTCTTTTCCCGCCATCATGATGGCCGCCGGCGAAGTAAACATCAAAGCTTCCGCGGTCGGCACGCGGAAAGATCTGGAGCATGTTCTGGCGCTGGCGGCAGAAGGCAAATTGCACTGCCAGGTGGCAACGCGTCCGCTGGCTGAAGTAAACGCCGTGATCGAAGAAATGCGCGGCGGCAAAATTTCCGGACGCATCGTTCTCACCATGTAGCCGCGCAAAGCAGCCGCGCGCAGGCTGATTTATATTGGATTCAGGAGCATTTTGAGGGAATAGATGAGAGAAGCGGTGGTAGTTACAAGCTCGCGGACGGCGCTGGCAAAATCTTTTCGCGGATCGTTTAACGCAACGCGTCCTGACGACCTGGCAGCGCACTGTATAAAGGATGTGCTGCGCAAAACGCCAAAGCTCGATCCCAGCGAAATAGAAGATGTGATACTGGGTTGCGGACAGCCGCATGGTCCGCAAGGCCACAACGTGGCGCGGGTCGCTGCCATGCTGGCGGGACTTCCGCCATCGGTGGCGGGAACTACGGTGAATCGTTTTTGTTCGTCGGGATTGCAGGCCATTGCCATGGCGGCGCACCAGATCATGTATGAAGGCGTCGATGCGGCCATTGGCGGCGGAGTTGAAAGCATCAGCATGGCCGTTCGCGATAGCAGCCCAAATGCCCAATTGCAGGCGACCATGCCCGGAATTTACATGGTGATGGGCGATACGGCTGAAGTAGTGGCAAAGCGCTATAAAGTCAGTCGCCAGGTGCAGGATGAATACTCACTGTTGAGCCAGCAGCGCACCGCGCGCGCGCAGCAGGAAGGCTTTTTTAACAAAGAGATTGCGCCTATTAAGGTGACCAAGTCCCTGTTGGACAAGAAGACGAATGAACTGATCGGCAAGGAAGAAGTTGTCGCCGATAAAGATGAATGCAACCGCCCTGACACCACGATTGAAGGTCTGCTGGCGCTCAAGCCGCACTTTGATCCGACCAGCGGCCAAGGGTCCGTCACAGCCGGTAATTCGTCGCAACTTTCTGACGGCGCTTCCGCCACGCTGCTGATGTCCCTCCAGCGCGCCGACCAACTCGGCATTCCTTATCAACTGATTTTTCGCGGCTTCCAGGTCGCTGGCTGCAATGCCGACGAAATGGGAATTGGCCCAATTTACGCCGTGCCCAAATTGCTCCAGCGCACGGGACTGAAGATGGAAGACATCGATATCTGGGAGTTGAACGAAGCCTTTGCCGTGCAGGTTGTGTATTGCTTCCACCATCTCGGCATCGATCCCGAAAAAATGAACGTGAATGGGGGTTCCATCTCCATCGGACATCCCTTCGGCATGACGGGCTCGCGCATGGTTGGCACCATGGCCAATGAAATGGAGCGGCGCAAGCATCGCTATGGCGTGGTGACCATGTGCGTTGGCGGCGGTCAGGGAGCGGCTGGTCTCTTTGAACGTGCCGGCTAAAAGGAGTTCTTGTGGCGACGATAACCTCCGTTCGCGCATTCAAGAAAGGCGCAGGGTTTCTTCTGGAAGATACCACGCCTGCTGAGATCTTTACGCGCGAGCAGCTGAGTGAAGAACACATCGCCATTGAGCGAACGGTGGAAGAGTTTTGGGCCAATGAAGTTGAGCCTAACCTGCCGGCTATCCGACAGAAGCAACCGGGCGTGGCGCAGGAAGTACTAAGAAAATCCGCGAAGCTGGGCTTGCTTGGCATTTCGGTTCCGGAAAAATTTGGCGGCATGGAGATGGACCTGCCTTCAGTGATGGTGGTGGCTGAAGTGATGGGTCGCGACGCATCTTATGCAGGCTGGCATTCAGCGCACACCGGTATTGGATCGCTGCCGATTCTTTTCTTCGGCACGGAACAGCAAAGAGGAAAATACCTTCCCAGATTAGTGAGCGGCGAACTCCTGGCGGCGTATGCGCTCACGGAACC
>JBARNL010000789.1:0-1565 GCA_049802955.1 Candidatus Angelobacter sp. | reverse complement strand
GCTTGAAACGCTGCATCACGCCGAAGCGGTGCTGCTCGTCCACAATGACCAGGCCCAGCTTGTGAAATTCAACTTTTTCCTGGATCAACGCGTGCGTCCCAATGACCAGATGAACGTCTCCGCGCGCGATGTGGCGGCGGGCGCTGCGCTTCATGTCTTCATCGAGCGAGCCGGTGAGCAGCAGGATGCGATATCCGGCAACGTCTTCCAGGATGCGCCGCGCAGAGAAATAATGCTGCGTGGCCAGGATTTCCGTGGGCGCCATTAGGGCCACCTGATAGCCGTTTTCAACGGCGATGGTGGCCGCCTGCAGCGCGACAATGGTCTTGCCCGAGCCTACATCGCCCTGTAGCAGCCGGCGCATGGGCGAAGGGTGCTGCATGTCCTTGGCAATTTCTCCGAGTACGCGCTTTTGCGCGGCGGTGGGTTTGAACGGCAGAGTTTTTTTCAGCGCCGCGCGAACATTTTCTGTGAGCGCAAATGCGATGCCGGGACGCTCGCGCATCTTGCGGCGTTTGAGTTCCAGCCCCACTTCAAGAAAGAACAGCTCTTCAAAGATCAGGCGCTTGTGCGCCGGCGTGGCGTGATTTTGCAGATCGGCGAAGGATTCACCTTCAGGCGGGAAATGGACCTGGGCAAAAGCCGGCCGACGATCAAGCAATTTCAATCGGCGAGAAATTGCCGGCGGGATGCCGTCAGGAATGTCCACAACCAGATTGTCCAGAGCGCCATGAATAATGCGCCGAAACCAGCGCGAAGTGAGCTTGGAATTGGCCGCCGATTCGTAGATCGGCACGATGCGCCCGACTTCAAGCGATTCAATGTCTTTGGCGTTTTCCAGAGCCAGCTCGGCTTCACCGCCGCCTGCGTCATTCAGCAGTTCAAACTGCGGCTGGGTGATCTGCAGGCCGCGGCCTTTCCATCCTTCTTCAACCTTGCCGTAGAGCGCGACGAGTTGGCCGGGCTTAAAGCGGTCACGCAGATATTCGCCGTGGAACCAGATGCATTTCAGCGTGGATCGTCCCTGGCCGGCGACCAACTCAAAAATGGGCATGCCGTTGCGGGTGCGAAACACAGCGGAGTTGCGGACTTCGGCGATAACAGTGGCCATCTCTCCGGCGCGCAGCTCGCCAATGCCACGCGGGTTCAGACGGTCTTCATAGCGGAAGTGAAGGTAATAGAGCAGATCTTCAAGGGTGGCGATGTTCTTCTGCCCGAGCCATTCGGCAACGCGCGGGCCCACGCCTTTTACGAATTTAACTTCTGTGTGAAGATCAAGCACTGAGATGATGATAAATGAGGCTGAATCACCGCAGAGGACGCAGAGGCCGCAGAGGAACTTCAGGCGAGTATTCTGTGAGAATGCCTTGAGGCCGGTATGGCAAAGGATGTATTCTCGGGGTCCTTCGACTCGCCCTTAGTCGCTACGCTCTTTCACGCTCTTTACGAATTTGACTTCTGTAGAGAGATCAAGCATTGAGATGATGATACTTGAGGCCGGCGATTCACCGCAGAGGAGGCAAAGGTCTCAGAGGAACTTCAGGCGAGTATTCTGTGAGAATGCC
>JBARNL010000788.1:0-6295 GCA_049802955.1 Candidatus Angelobacter sp. | reverse complement strand
CCTGAAAGCGAGCGCGAATAAGAACAAGTTTGATGTGGTGCGGGTAGAAGTGAAGCCGGTCGAGTATCTGGCGCAGTTAGAGCAGGCCATCGAACAGGATCGTGTAGCGGAGGGCAAGCGCGAGTTGAAGGTGAGCCAGAATGCCCCTGCCACCAAGGAGATCAAAGTCAGCCGGAGCGACAAAGATGCCGGCTATATGGTGCGCGAGGGGAAACCAAAGGGGTTCTTCTATCTCGATCATCGTATTGGTGGACAGCAAGCACGCGATCATCACCGACACCCATGCCACGCCGGCCACGGTGCACGATTCGGTGCCCTACTTGAGGCGGTTGGACCGGCAACGAGAACGATTCGGGTTTCAGGTACAGGCGGTTGGTCTGGATGCGGGCTACGCAACGTCGGCCATTGCGCGAGGATTGGAAGAACTGGAGATTTACGGAGTCACGGGATATCGGCGGCCCAATCATGGAGAAGGGCTGTTTCGGAAATACAAGTTTCACTACGACGCTGATCGGGATGTATATGTCTGTCCCAACCAGCAACTGCTGGAGTATCGCACCACCAACCGCCAGGGCTATCGGCAATACCACTCTGATGCGCAGATCTGTCGGGGATGTCCCTTGCGGGGGCAATGTACACGCAGTAAGAACATGGTGAAGGTGCTGACGCGGCATGTCTGGCAGGGGGCGCGGGATCGAGTGGACAGCCATCGTTTAGAGCCACGGGGCAAGAGGATTTATCAGCGGCGCAAGGAAACCGTGGAACGCAGCTTCGCCGATGCCAAGCAACTCCATGGGCATCGCTATGCACGGATGCGCGGTCTGACCAATGTTCGGGAACAATGCCTGCTGGCAGCCACGGCGCAGAACATCAAGAAAATCGCTCTGCTGCTGAGCCGCATGCAGCCTCCTCTGCCGCCCCATCAGCGTCTAAGCTTATTGCGGCTTCTGATTATCCGAGTGGCACAGCTGGCCATCGGCAGATAGCAACACGAAAACCTCACTTCAACGACAAAATGAAAAACCCCACCGAAATGATGGGGTTCGTCAGCAACCTGGAGCAGCCCGAACAGGGCTGCTCTTTAGTGAAACATCGCAGAATTAGAACTTAAATTCAGCTTTCAATTGGATCAGTCGCGGTGAGGCATTCCCGCCCAGGAAGGAACCAAGAATGCTGGTGGGAGTGTTGACTGTGGATGCGATTGTTCCAAACGATCCACCATTTACAGGATCAGCACTGCCTGCGGCAATATCAGCGATCGGCTGGTCGAAGTTGGGATGATTGAACAAGTTGAAGAACTGAACACCGAGCCCCAAGCTCGCCCTTTCACCCAGTTTCGTGTTCTTCATCACTGTAAGGTCGGTGTCAAAGAAGTCAGGTCCGCGGAACTGATTGCGGGCTTGGTTTACGGCCACACTGGTCGGCGAGGCGAAGCCAGCGAAGTTCAGGCAAGGAGGCGGCGGGTTGCCGGTCGCCGGATCAGGAGTAGCATTCGCTCTGCCGCACGAACCCGATGCAGTGGGGCCTACCACGTCGGCAAGTATCGTGCCACCGTAGTTTTGTCCATTCAGAGTCGCTGATGCGTTGCCATCAATGACGCTAAATGGCAGACCGCTGCGGGCAAACACTGTTCCTGAGATCGTCCACCCGCCAAACACCGCATTTGGACCCCATTTAAAGAGGTGGCGGAGCGAGTCACTCCACACGTAATTGGCGCTGAAATAATGGCGAACGTCGTAATCGGCATTGCCATAATTCTGGCGGATGTTAAAAGGATTTACCGGATTCAAAATGCTGACGTTCGTATTGTTGTTGAACGGCAGGAGGCCACCATTGGAAATTTCATCCAGGGCATGACTCCAGGTGTAATTCAACTGGAAGGCAAAGCCGCGGTTGAAATTGTGCCGGAAGCTCGTAACCAGGCCGTTATAGTTGGAAACGGCAATGCTCTGGACCTGAGTAACCGTGCTGAATCGGGGATCTGGCGCAGCTGCCGGCAATCCACCGAAGCCAAATGCGTTCAAGCCGCTGTTGAGGGCCGCCTCAAAAATGCCGTGATTGCCGACATAATTAAAGCTTAATACAGAATTCCAGCCGAGGTCCTGTTCCACTTGCAGGTTCCATTCCTGATAACGCGGCTGACGGATTGTCGGATCAGACGCGGTAATTGATGGAGGAAAGAAGAATGGGTTGGTTGCTGTAATCGAAGCTAATGTACCACCATTGTTAAAGGCATTGACGAACGACGTATTCGCTCCTGATGCCAGTTGGAATACATTGCCTGCGCTTGCCGGTGACAACGCGCCAGCCACCTGGAACGAATTCAGGACTGGAGGATTGGAAGAGAAGTTGTCCACCAGAACTGCGGGGAATGAATCCCCGAAGATGCCGATTCCGCCGCGAAGCACTGTCTTGTTATTGGAGAATGGACTGAAGGTGAAGCCCAAACGCGGCTGCCACACTACGCCATCGGTAGACGGGTAAGCCTGATGCAAGCCGGTCCTGATGGCCTGATTGTAAGGAATATTGGGATCATGAACCAGCGACGTAAATGGCACCGCGAGTTCAGCAAAACAGTTGGTCTGGCACACGGGGTTCGAGTTGTGGTCCAGGCGCAGGGCCAACGTTAGTTTGAGTTTGTCGGTCACCCTCCACTCATCTTGTCCATAAAAACCGAGCCCATACAGTGCAATGGGCTGGCTCTGCCTGGTTGGGAAATTCTGCTGGAAGAAATCAACTTGACCATTGACGAAGGAATCCACACTAGTAATGGCTTCACCACTGGTGAAGATACCGTAATCAAAGTCGGTCACATCATTGCGATGGTAATTCACGCCGAACTTAAACGTGTGCTTACCTCTTGTTGTAGAGTAATCATCCACAATCTGGTATTGCGTCACGTTGCGCCCTTGCGGGAAATCGAAATTAATGCCGCCGAGGCGTGAAAAACCGCCGCTGAACGCGAGTGTTGTGGGAAATATTGAAAGGGCAGCCTGGCGGTTCGGGTTATCAAAGAAAGCGGTGTACCATTGCCCGGACAATTTAAACTCATTCACGGCACTGGAGCCAAAAAGGTGGGTCTCACTGAGCTGACCCTGGTATTCCGGCTGCGTGCTCTGGGTGTTAAAAGCGGGATTGATGGGATCGGTAAATGTTGCCTGTACGCCCTGGTCAGTCTGGACGCGGCCAAAAAGGCTGTCCTTGTCGCTAAACTTCTGGTCAATTCGCAAAGACACCTGATATTCATGTGTGAAGTTATTCTGCGTTGTTTGCAGGCGGTTGAAACAGGGGCCGACCAAAGTTAGAACCGTGAGCGTGCTGCAAGTACCGGTTCCCACCTGTGATCCGTGAACCGCGTTATACAGGCTGAAAATGTTTTGATAGAACGGTATTGCCGCGGGGTCAGCCCCGGCCAGGTTGGCCAAAGTTGCGGCCTGGAACTCAGCGGTCGGAATTCTGACCTGCGCCGAGGTTGGAAGGATTACACGCAAACCTTCATAGTTGAAAAAGAAGAATGTCTTATCCTTCTTTATGGGCCCGCCAAAGGACGCAGCCCATTGGTTAACATTGTCAAAAGGCCTGGGGGTTGAAGGGGAGCCCGCGATTGCCAAATTATTCAAATAATCATTGGCGTTCATCACCCTGCCGTTCCAGAAGTAAATTGCGTTTCCGTGAAATGAATTTTCGCCGGACTTGCTTACGTAGTTCACTTGTGAACCGGCCAATTGGCCGTATTGACCCGAATATCCGTTGTTGGTGACTGTAGCTTCCTGGACGTCATTGAGGCCCAGCAACAGGTTTGTCGCACCGGAATTGTTCAGGTTTAAGAATGGATCGTTGTCATTCTGGCCGTTCAAGGTAAAAAGGTTTGATGTCCCGGGAAGACCAAAGGTAGAAAAGTTGCCAAAGCCTCCCTGGGTGTTCATGATTGCGCCTGGAGCGGTCTGCGCGACGGCGCTCAGATCGTTTCCAGGATTAGGAACCAGCGCTATCTGCTGATTGCTGAACTGGGTGGACATATCGGCATTGTCGACTTGCAATGAACTGGTGGTGACCTCCACAGTTGTACTTGCGGCGGTTAATGTCATTCCGATATTTGCCGTTGCTACCTGGCCAATACCTACCTGAACCTTGCGACTGGCAGCTTGCAATCCTGCCGAGGTCGCCGCTACGGTGTAGGTCCCAGGTTTGAGAAAAGAGAAACGATAAACCCCTTGCCCATTGGAGGTAGCTGTATGGGTTTCACCTGTCGCGTCACTGACGGCTGTCACCTTAGCGTTGGGAATCACTGCCCCGCTAGGATCGGTGATGACCCCCGAAATATCTCCGGAGGTGATCGATTGTGAAACGGCAAGCACCGAAATAAACGCGAATAACAACACTCTGAAGAAATGTTTCATTTTTGAAATTCCTCTCACGATATAAATGAATTGTTCCGGCAGGTCTCAACAAACCCAATCATCTCAGCACCGAGACTTGCATTAAGGCTTCCATACTAGTATGTCTTTGTTAAACTGCTGAAAATGAATATCTTAGTATTGGCAGATCTTCGAAATGAGAAACTCTGGCTATTTATTTTCATATAATCGATTCAAATTGAATGTGGATTTTTGTAGACATTCCTATGGCCTACCCGCTGGTCTTCCTTGGTTCATGCGCGATTTGCGCGCCAGTGATTCAGTGTGATAACTTCCGCTCGAACCTCCAAACTCATTTGCGGAAGCACTGCACGGGAGAAAACAATGATGCCTCTGATTGTGATCGGGATACTGGTGGTGGGCGCAATCTTCATTCTGGCCGGCATGTACAACAGCCTGGTGCAGCTGCGGGTGCGCGCGGATTCTTCATGGTCAGACATCGACGTCCAGCTCAAGCGCCGCCACGATCTGATTCCCAACCTGGTGGAAACGGTAAAAGGCTACGCCGCGCACGAAAAAGGCACGTTCGAGAACATTGCCAAGTTCCGTTCACAGGCCATGCAGGCCACAACGCCGGCAGACAAGGCGCAGGCGGAAGGCCAACTCACCGGCGCGCTGAAGAGCCTGTTCGCGGTGGCGGAAAATTATCCTGAGCTGAAAGCTTCTGAGCAGTTCACGGGATTGCAGAGCTCGCTCAACTCGATTGAAGATAACATCCAGAATGCGCGACGTTACTACAACGCGGTGGTGCGCGACTTCAACACTCGCGTCCAGTCGTTTCCGACGAATATCATCGCAGGAATGTTCGGCTTCCATGCGCGGCAGTTCTTTGAAATGGAAACACCCGCCGACCGCGAAAACGTGGCCGTAAAGTTCTAAGCCAAGTGAAATCCATTGGTTATTCCCCAAGACGGGCTTTTTCTGCCGCACAAATTCTGGCGGTGCTGCTGCTGGTTTTCAGCCTGCCGGCATGGGCCCGCAACTATCACATTGCCAAATTCAACAGCAACATCCACGTGCAGGAAGATGGCTCGGCCCGCGTTGAAGAACAGATCACGTTCGTGTTCTCCGGCGTTTATCAGGGAATTTATCGCGACATCCCGGTGGATTATCCCGGCCCCAGCGGCTCCAATTACACGCTTTTCATTAAGGTATTGTCCGTCACCGATGAAAGCGGCGACAAGCTTAAATATGAGAAGAAGACCAGCAATGGCTTTCTCCATTTAAAAGTCTTTGTGCCCGGAGCAATGGACGCAACCCGCACCGTGAACATTGAGTACTCCCTGGACAATGCCACGCGGTTTTTTGAGGACCACGACGAGTTCTACTGGAACGTGACCGGCAATGACTGGCCGGTGCCGATTGAGCAAGCGTCGGCCATCATTTACTTTCCGCCGGAGGGCAGCGGCAAGCTGCGCGCCCAGGCATTTGAAGGCATATACGGGTCTTCGCAGCACGCATCTGCGTCTGTCACAGGACCCAGCGCCAGCGTCGAAACAACGGATGCTTTGACAATGCGCGGTGGGCTTACCGCGGACATCTATATTGAAAAAGGCGTGTTGCACCAACCCGGCGCGATCACGCGGTTTTTCAGGTTTGTGCGCAGCAATCCCGTGCTTACGCTGCCGCTCTGGGCCTTTGCGGTGATGTTTTCCATGTGGTGGATGAAAGGCCGCGACCCTGATCCGGGGATGTCCGTGGCGCCTATGTATGAACCGCCGGAAAAGATGGGACCGGCGGAAGTTGGCACGCTGATCGATGGCAGCGTGGATCCTCGCGACATCACTTCCGTTCTTGTGGATCTGGCGGTGCGCGGCTATATCAAAATCGTGGAGACGGAGCACAGAGGCTTTCTTTCTTCGACCAAGGATTATGAG
>JBARNL010000787.1:0-3392 GCA_049802955.1 Candidatus Angelobacter sp. | reverse complement strand
GTGCATTAACTGGATGCGGAAAATCCAATAGCCGCGCGGACGGAGCGCAAGCTCCAGCGACGGAGTCCAGCTACTCTGCCCCTGTGTATGCCGGAAAAATGGAGGCTGACGACGGCCAATGGGTCCGTCCCGCGAAAGACTATGCCTCCACTCGTTACAGCTCTCTCGACCAAATCAATACTAATAATGCGAAACAATTAAAAGTTGCATGGACATTTTCTACCGGCATGGATCGCGGCCATGAAGCAGCGCCGCTCTATGTAAACGGAACGCTCTATATCATCACGCCATGGCCCAATACTTTATTTGCGCTGGACGCGAAAACGGGCGCCATCAAATGGCAGTACAACCCCAATCCTTCTCCTTCCGCTAAGGGCGTGGCTTGCTGCGACTGGGTCAACCGTGGCGGCTCATATGCGTTTGGAAATATCTACTACAACACGCTCGACGGTTTCACCGTCGCGGTGAATGCCACAACAGGAAAGGAAGTTTACAAGACAAAGCTTGGCGACATTACCAAGGGCGAAACCATCACCATGGCTCCGCTCGTAGTGAAAGATAAAGTTCTGGTGGGCAATAGCGGCGGCGAGTTTGGAGTTCGCGGCTGGCTCACTGCGGTGGATGCGCACAGCGGCAAGATTGCATGGCGCGCTTACAGCACAGGTCCCGACAAAGAAGTGCTTATCGGCCCGCGATTTAAACCTTTCTACGGTTCGGACAAAGGACAAGATCTGGGCGTGAAGACCTGGCCTCCTGACGCATGGAAGATTGGCGGAGGTACGGTCTGGGGATGGGTTTCTTACGATCCTGAAACGAATTTGATTTTTTACGGTACTGCAAACCCGGGCCCATGGAACTCCGATGAGCGTCCCGGGGACAATAAATGGACCGCAGGCATTTTTGCACGAGATGCGGATACCGGAGAAGCAATCTGGTATTACCAGTACAGCCGGCACGACTTATATGACTATGACGGAGTGAATGAAAACCTGCTGCTGGAACTCCCGATCAACGGGCAGCAGCGCAAAGTAATCGTTCATCCGGACCGCAATGGCTATGTTTACGTATTGGACCGCGCTACGGGGCAGCCGCTTTCCGCCCATCCTTTTGCGTATGTGAACACCAGCAAGGGCGTGGACCTGAAAACCGGACTGCTGCAATACAACGACGAAAAGAAACCCAGGTTTGGATCGGTCACGCGGGAAATATGTCCAAGCGCGCCCGGCGCCAAGGATTGGCAACCGTCGGCGTTTTCTCCCAGAACAGGCCTGCTGTATCTGCCGCACAACAATCTCTGTATGGATGAGGAGGATGTTTCCGTCAGCTACATCGCGGGCACTCCATACGTAGGCGCGAATGTAAAAATGTTTGCCGGGCCGGGAGGGCACGGCGGCGAATTCACGGCCTGGGACCCTGTCAACGGCAAAGCGGTCTGGAACATCAAAGATCGCTTTCCGGTTTGGAGCGGTGCGCTGGCCACAGCCGGCGACGTAGTTTTCTTTGGGACTATGGACGGTTACTTCAAAGCAGTGAATGCGAAAACAGGCGAGGAGCTCTGGCAATTCAAAACCGGATCAGGAGTCATCGGCCAGCCGGTTACGTATAGAGGCCCGGATGGAAAGCAATATGTAGCGGTTCTCTCCGGAGTCGGAGGGTGGGCGGGAGCAATTGTTTCTGGAGGATTGGACGCCCGCGATCCCACCGCCGCGCTCGGATTTGTGGGCGCAATGAAGGAACTCCCCAAATACACCAGCAAAGGAGGCCAGCTTTATGTTTTTGCGCTTCCTTAAAATGTGCTGTGTCATCTTAGCCAGCGCATCATTAGCCTCGGCTTTGCCGGAATTGAAGGTATGCGCCGATCCAGACAATCTGCCTTTCTCAAATAGGCAAGCACAGGGCTTTGATAACAGGATCGCTGAATTGCTGGCCCGTGACCTGGGACGCAGGGTTGAATTTATCTGGCAACGGGCAGGCCGTGGATTTGTACGTGAAAATCTGAACAAAGGCGTTTGCGATGTGCTGGTAGGTGTGCCGGCACAGTTTCGTCCAGTACTTACGACAGACCCTTACTACAGTTCCAGCTATGTTTTCGTCACGCGCAAAGATCGTCATCTCAACCTGAATTCCTTTGACGATCCCCGCCTGCGGAAAATGCAAATTGGCGTTCAGGTGCTGGACGACGATTACGCTCCGCCGGCGCGGGCGCTTTCCCGCCGCCGGCTCACGCAGAATATCGTGGGATTCGATGTTGCAGGCGACGAGAGCCCGGAAATTATTCGCGCCGTGGCTCGCGGCAAAATCGACGTGGCGATCGTATGGGGACCCCTTGCCGGCTACTACGCAGCCCGGCAGCGAGTTGCTCTTGATCTGCGTCCTGTTGAACCAGAACTCGATCCTCCGGCGCTTCCGTTCCGTTTTGCAATGGCCGTCGGGGTGCGTAAATCAGACCGTGAACTGAAAGAGCAATTGGATCGCGTCCTGCTAAAACGGCATGCGCAGATCGAGCGCATTCTTCGCGCTTATTCCATACCAGAATTTCAGACTGCAACGACACAGGCGAGGTTGAAATGAGGAACCTGCGTCACATTTTGATACTGGCCGCGTTGCTGGTGGCCGGATGTGCGCGAGAGCAGCGCAATTTCCGTGAAGCTACGCCGTCCAATGAAACGGGTGAAGGCGTGCAGATGAGCGACATTGCTCCGGGACACTCTGCCGAGCGAAAGCCGAATGCCAATCCCTATGAGGACAGCGCTTATTCCGTGAGCCAGGGCAAGCAACTTTATGAGATGTACAACTGCGTTGGCTGTCACTCGCATGGTGGTGGCGGGATAGGACCGCCTTTGCTCGACGCCAAGTGGATTTATGGGAGCGAGCCGCAGAACATCTACGAAACGATTGTCGAAGGACGCCCTAACGGGATGCCATCTTTCCGTGGCAAGATTCCGGAATCGCAGATTTGGGAGATTGTGGCGTACGTCCGTGCAATGAGCGGCCAATTGCCCAAGGATGTTTCTCCCGGCCGGGAAGATCACATGTACGCCAAGCGGCCGGAAGCCTCAACACCAAAAGAACACCCGCCGCAAACCAACGTGCCACCGGGTCAAAAACAAAAATGAAGCGTCGATCTTCATTCTGGCTGGTTACGCTTTGCTGCGGGCTGGCGTGTCTGGTTGCCTGCCACGGAAACCAGAGTGCGCTTGATTCCAAAGGCTTGCAGGCAGCGCGCATTGAGCGGCTGTGGTGGCTGATGTTCTCGATTATTTTGGCGGTTTACCTGCTGGTGCTGGGGTGGTTTGGCACTGCGGTTCTCCGCTCGCGGACGCGGCAATCGGAAAAGGAAATTCCTCCGCAGGTAAATATAGAAGCTGACCGCCGCATGACCGTGGTTGTGG
>JBARNL010000786.1:0-6776 GCA_049802955.1 Candidatus Angelobacter sp. | reverse complement strand
CGCACCCTGCCGCTCTTCACGGTGCAATACCATCCGGAAGCCTCCCCCGGCCCACATGATTCTCACTATTTGTTCAAGGACTTCATGGGGTTGATGGAGGAGTGGAAGGCGAGATGAAAGCAAGACGAAACATCTCGCTCGTGTACTGGGCCGCGGGTTTCCTCTTGATGTTCGGACTCGCGCGGCAGGCGGATGCGTGCTTCATTACGCTGGCTACCGTCCATGTGTCCACGAATTTTCGCGTCGTCCTGCAGCACGGTTCCACGCCCATTCCAGGAATTCAGGTGGTGGTTTTTGGCGATGCAGATCCGGCGAAGTTGGATGGTGACACGGAAGAAAAACCGATCCTGACACTTGTAACCGGGCTGGATGGCGCTGTTGATATTCACAACCTAAAACCGGGCACTTATTTGATCGAAACCAAAGGGCCGGGTGCGGGAAGCGCCGTAAACGCGGAAGTGTCAGCCAAGCGCGTGAAAGGCGGCAATCGGATATCTCTGGAGTGGCCATCTTCGTGGACAGAAGTTGTGAAGGCAAAGACGCTGGCTGGGACGCTGACAAGCAATAATCCCTGGGTACCGTTTCAAGATATTCACCTTGAGCTATGGACCGCAGGCGCACAAGCCCCGCTGGCAGTGGAAAACACTGGAGCGGGAGGCCACTTCAAATTTGACGAAGTAAAATCGGGAATTTATGTTCTGCGAGTGCGTGGTCAACAAAAAGGCGTGGGCGACAATTGGCAAGTGTATGGGGACATCCCTCTCGAACTCTCGCCGTCTGCCGTTAATCTGCCTGAGGTACTTTCCTTGCAACTTGCCGAGTCCAGTTGCGGCATTATGTACAGCAGTTGTCCCGCCCCGAATATCGTGGCAATGACGTCAAGGCGGATCAGGGTTCGTGATCCCCTCGGCGCCGTGATAGCACACGCGGAATACGAACTGGAGGGGCCGTCCAGCGCGGTAAAGGCACATGGATTAACGGATTCCAACGGCATCGCCGAACTCCCGCCTGACTTGCTGGGCAAAATGACTCTGGTGATTGCCAGTACCGGCTTCACACTCTTAAAGCAACCTCTGGATGTGCGCGTTTTTGATGCGAACTCGGGTGATCTTCTTGTTTCAATGGCTGGAGAGATGTCTGAGAACCAATGCAGCAGCGTGAGTTTGGAGAAGCATGCCCCGTAGAAATGACATAGCGAAAATCCTGATCATCGGCTCCGGGCCAATCGTTATTGGCCAGTCGGCGGAGTTTGATTACTCCGGCACGCAGGCCTGCAAGGCCCTCAAGGCTGAAGGCTACGAGGTGGTGCTGGCCAACTCCAATCCCGCCACAATCATGACTGACCCGGAGATGGCAGACCGCACCTACATTGAGCCGCTGACAAAAACATATTTGGAAGAAATCATCCGGCAGGAATCTGAGATGCTGCGCGGACAGCCCGGGAAGTTCGCGCTGCTCCCCACGGTCGGCGGACAGACTGCCCTCAACCTTGCCGTTGAGCTGGCAGATTCCGGAGTCCTGGAAAAATATCATGTCGAGCTGATTGGCGCGCAGCTTCGCGCCATCAAGATGGCGGAAGACCGCTTGCTTTTCAAAGACGCGATGACGCGCATCGGGCTTGACGTGCCGAAATCCGCGCTGGTCAACAACCTGAAAGACGGCCTCTACTTCTCCGGCAAGATCGGCTTCCCGCTCATCATCCGCCCTTCTTTCACTCTGGGCGGCAGCGGCGGCGGCATTGCTTATAACCGCGAAGAGCTGCTGGAAATCCTGGCCCGCGGCCTTGATCTCTCGCCCGTTCATGAAGTGCTGATTGAAGAATCCGTGCTCGGCTGGAAGGAATACGAGCTTGAGGTCATGCGCGACCTGGCGGACAACGTAATCATTGTCTGCTCCATCGAAAATTTTGATCCCATGGGCGTACACACCGGCGACTCCATTACGGTGGCCCCGGCGCAGACGCTGACCGACCGCGAATACCAGCACATGCGCGACGCATCGATTAAAGTCATCCGCGAAATTGGCGTGGAGACCGGCGGCTCCAATATTCAATATGGCGTGAACCCGTCGAATGGACGCATGGTAGTGATTGAGATGAACCCCCGCGTTTCGCGCTCGTCGGCACTGGCTTCAAAAGCTACGGGCTTTCCCATCGCAAAGATCGCGGCCAAGCTCGCCGTCGGCTACACGCTGGACGAAATTCCTAATGACATTACCAAGATGACGCCGGCATGCTTTGAGCCGACCATCGACTATGTTGTCGCAAAGATTCCCAAATGGCAGTTTGAAAAATTTCCCGGCGCAGATGAAGGACTGGGCCCGCAGATGAAATCCGTTGGCGAGGCCATGGCCATTGGACGAACCTTCAAAGAGGCGCTGATGAAAGGCATCCGGTCACTGGAGACGGGCAGAAAAGTTGGGGCGGAAAAAATTGAGCCGCGCATTCTTACGCAACGGCTGGTCACGCCGCATCCGGAGCGCCTGACGTATATCCGCTACGCACTGCATGAGGGAATGACGGTGAAAGAGCTGCACAAAATGACCAGCATCGATCCGTGGTTCCTTTATCAGCTCAAAGAAATTGCGGCGATGGAAACCGAGCTGCTCAAGTTGTCAGCGGATTCATTGACGGAAGAAATTGTGCAGAAGGCCGACCGCTTGGGCATTGAAATCACGCCCGCGGAAGCGAAGGATCTCAACCATTCGCAACAGCTGACGAAAGAAACATTGCGGCAAGCCAAGCGGCTGGGCATATCAGACGAGCGGATTGCTCTTTCGATCAAAACCGGCGTGCAGACAGTGCGCCGTATGCGTGAAACTCTGGGTATTCTGCCAGTTTACAAACTTGTAGATACCTGCGCCGCGGAATTTGAAAGCTACACTCCGTATCTTTATTCGACATACGAAGAAGAAGATGAAGCGCCGCCAACCGGCAAGAAGAAGATCCTGATTCTGGGCAGCGGCCCCAACCGCATTGGCCAGGGAATTGAATTTGACTATTGCTGCTGCCACGCCGCCTTCGCCTTGCACGACGATGGTTATGAAACCATCATGGTCAACTGCAATCCTGAAACGGTCTCAACCGACTATGACACAAGTGACCGTCTTTACTTTGAGCCGCTCACCTTTGAAGACGTACTGGCGGTCTATCAACATGAAACCAAGGGCGGCGCTGCGGTCGGCATGATTGTGCAGTTTGGTGGACAGACGCCGTTGAACCTGGCGCTGCCGCTCAAGGGCGCCGGCGTAACAATTATCGGAACGTCGCCGGAATCGATTGACTTGGCGGAAGACCGCAAGCGTTTTGGCAAGCTGCTGGAAGAACTCGATATTCCGCAGCCTCCCGGCGCGATAGCCACCAGCGTGGAAGAAGCCGTGGCCGGAGCGCGCAAAGCCGGATATCCGGTGCTGGTGCGGCCTTCGTATGTTCTCGGCGGGCGGGCGATGGTAATTGCCTATGACGATGACAGCGTTGTCCGCTACATGAAAGAAGCGGTGGAATATTCGCAGCAGCGTCCGGTGCTGGTCGACCATTTTCTTGAAGACGCTGTTGAAGTTGACGTGGACGCGCTTTCTGACGGCGAGGATGTTGTGATCGGTGGAATTATGCAGCACATTGAAGAAGCCGGCATTCACTCCGGCGATTCTTCGTGCGTGCTTCCTTCGGTCGGCTTGCGCAAGCCGGTGCTGGACACAATCCGCGAATACACTTTCAAGCTGGCGCGTGCGCTGAAAGTGATAGGGCTGATGAACGTCCAGTTCGCGGTCCAGAATGAAAAAGTTTTTGTGATTGAAGTGAATCCGCGCGCTTCACGTACCGTGCCGTATGTTTCCAAAGCAACAGGTGTGCCGTTGGCTAAGATTGCCGCCCGCCTGATGACCGGCCGCAAGTTGCGCGAGTTCCTGCCCGCAAACGTTGAGAATGGGCTCGATCTGGCCACCGGCGCCGGATACTTCGTGAAATCCCCAGTATTCCCCTGGAACAAATTCCCCGGCGTGGACACCGTCCTTGGCCCGGAGATGAAATCTACCGGCGAAGTGATGGGATCAGCCGACACATTCGGTGAAGCATTCGCCAAGGCGCAGCTTTCCGCGGGACAGGCTTTGCCCACGCAAGGCACCGTGTTTATCAGCGTGATTGACCGCTACAAGCAGGAATCCATTGAACTGGCGCGCCGTTTTGTTGAGATGGGCTTCAGCCTGGTTGCTACGCATGGCACGGCCGATCGCCTGGAGCGTGCCGGGCTTGCAGTGGACCGCGTCTATAAAGTGAAAGAAGGCCGTCCGAACGTGGTGGACTTGATCAAGGGAGATCGCGTGCAACTTGTGGTGAATACCCCGCACGGCGCTGAACCCTGGTTCGACGAAAAAGCCATTCGCCGCGCCGCGGTCACCAATCGCATTCCCACCATCACGACGATGGCCGCAGCCTGGGCCGCAGCTGAAGGTATCGCCGCGCTGCAACGCAATGAAGTCAATGTGCGATCGCTCCAGCAGTGGCATGGAACCAGCACTCAGCAGTCGGCATTCAGCTTGAGCGGCACTCAGCCCAAAACAACTTAACCGCAACCGACGCAAAGCTCGCAAAGGTTTTGGAAGTTCAGTTTTGCGTTCTTCGCGCTCTTGCAGGTGGAGTCGGTGCAGGGGAAGTTTCCGGACTGTGTCGCCAGACGGCAGGTTGCGCCTGGGAAATGGCAGTATCTGCGGATTGAGTTTGAATACGAGAGCAAGAATTTCAAGCTGCATGGCCACGATCCAAGGGGGTGCGACAGGATTGTGTGCTGGCGGCATAACTGGAAGGAGTGTCCGGCGGAGATAGAGATAGTGGAGCTGAGCAGGTTAGTCGGGATGAGATAGAACCCACCACCGAAACGCGCGGAGACACGGAGAAAAACCGGGGAGTTAACCGCAATGGACGCAAAGGGCACAAAGGAAGAAGAGAGATGGCCGCGAATTAACGCGAAAGCGCGAAAAGAAAAAAGGCATCGCCGCAGATTTACGCAGAAAAGCGCAGAGAAAGCCGAGGGACTTGCAAAGTCAAAACCGGGGTTTGACCGCAAAGGACGCAGAGGGTGCAGAGAAATCTGGAAACTTATTCAGGTTTTCATTCGCGGTAAAGCGCCGCTCATTCAGGATGACAGTTTGAAGCGCCGCGAATTTTGCGCTGCGCAGCTTATTTGGTCGCGAACTAAGGGGACGCTTACGCGTCCCCTTTAGGTTTGATGTGAAGAGTTGTTACTTTTTCTTTCCGCTGCTCTTCTTCTTTGCCTTTTTCTTGGTTGCCATATTTCTATTCTCCCTTTCCATTTTTCATGGATGTGCGGCCCTAAGTAAAAAACCGCAATTGATGAATGTATAGAGTGGTTGAAAATCGAAGTCAAGAAAAAAATTGATGTCATTTTTGATTTCCAGCCGGGCCAAGAACGTTGAAAACTCATTTCGGCGGCGCATCGTGATCGTTATTTCAAAATAATTTTGTGTGGCGATGAGAAAAAGCCTTGATCTAAGCGAGGTTCGCGCGGGTTTGAAAAAAAACTTCGTCTCTGCATGAAGAGATCAAGCAAAATAAAATTCTCCAGAGCGATGACGCGCGGGTACCTTGGTAACCAATTATTTTTTTGTCCATACGGCCGTTGGTCAGCGGCAAATGATGCATGCGGAGAAGATCAATGCCGGGTAACGAGCTTGAAAAGTCCGATACCGGCGATGGAATCCTGGAATGCGTGGGCCATCATGCCCGGCCGCAGGCTCTTGCGCAGGTGCGCCAGTATGCCGAAGAACATTCCATAGATTCCGATCACAATCATCATGCGCGTGCCCTGATATCCGTGCGCCAGCCCAAAGAGGATGCCTGAAGCCACTATGCCGACGATCGCATTGCGGCCAAGCGCACCAAATTGGCGCTGTAAGTACCCACGGAAGATAATTTCTTCGAACAGGCCCGCGCAGACACTCAATAGCACAAACAGTCCGGCCTCAAGATAAGTGTGGGGGGCCATGGGACCAAGAAGGCGCACAGTATCGTCGACCGATTTCTGCATATTGTGGAGATCGATAGTACCCAGGGCAACGCGGACCCCAAAAAGCACTAATAACGACGTGATCCAAAAACCGATGGCCAGAGCGACATCAAGCAAAAATGCTTCAACGGTCTTCCAGCGGCCGCCGATCAGGTCACGCATACGCACGCCGCGCAGGCGAATGCCAAACCAAATCAGAAGGATCAGCACAAATTGCGTTACAAAGGTCCCGCCATAAAGCAGAATTCGTGAGCCTGAACCGTGGACCGCACCGACCTTGGACGATCCCAGAAAAGAGTTGCCCAGAATCAATGCCGTGATCAGCAGCGTGTGCCAAAGCGGCGCGATGAGAGCGGACTGTGCCGGCGTGGCCGGGGCGGCAAGCGGTTCAGAGAGAGAGGACGGAGCTTCAGGCGTGGGCTGCGGGTCAATTGTCATAGGTGTTCTGGGCCAGTTTACTAGATTTGAACGGTTCATCGTGCGGGTTCATCGCTATCGCGATGAACGTCCGCCTAAAAGCCCACGGCGCGGCGCACCGAGACACTAGGCGCTCATACGATTCAGTGGATCAGTTTTGAAACTGATCCACTGGTAGCTTCATCTTATAATGAAGGGTTTGGGATTCATAAGGAGACATTTATGGAAGATGTTGTCATTATCAGCGGAGTGCGCACGCCCATCGGCAAATTTCAGGGATCGCTGGAGCCGCTGTCTGCGCCGCAGCTGGGGGCCATTGCGGTGCGCGAAGCAGTAAAG
>JBARNL010000785.1:0-2406 GCA_049802955.1 Candidatus Angelobacter sp. | reverse complement strand
CCAACGGGTGATCTCGTATCACGCCTCGCTGGTATTGTCTCGCCTTCCGAGGCAAATTACTTTGACATAAAAGTCCTTGACATTTGTTTTGCTTGTTAGACAATGTCCCCGCTCAGGGATGGGCGACCCGAAATCGTACTGGCTCCTGCTCTTCTTAGGCTGCGAGTTAGAACGTTCGTACCCCTTCCTTTGCTGGAGGCATATGAAACGTAGTTTCGCGTTCGTCATGTTCGTTCTTATTCTTTTTCTCTCCTTCAATGCGGCATATGGACAGAGCAGCGCCGCAGAGGCCCAACTCAACGGCTCAGTCCGCGACCAGACAGGAAGCATGATCGCTAAGGCCGCGGTCACGCTGCGCAACGTGGATACGAACCAGACTTATAAAACGACCTCCAACAACGTAGGTTTTTACATCCTGACTAACGTGCCGCCGGGAAATTACGAATTGACGGCTGAGTCACAGGGATTTGCCAAGTATGCCCAGAAGGGAATTGTGTTGCGCGTGGCCCAGGTGGCGACCATCGACATGGACCTGAAAGTGGCGGGCACTACGCAGGAAGTTATGGTCAACACTGAAGCGCCGGTCATTGAGCCAACGCGGACGGAAGTGAGCCAGGTAATTGAGACGCAACAAATACAGTCGCTGCCCATCTCGGGGCGGCTGTTTACGGATTTTGCGCTGCTTAGCCCGGGCGTGACTACGGGAAGAATCAGCCTGCAGTCCACGTTTACCGATCCTTCGGTAACGCGCATCTCGTTTGGCGGCCAACGCGACCTGAACAACGCTGTGACGGTGGACGGTGCGGACAATATCAATACGGCTACGGGTTCGCAGCGAGCGACGCCATCACAGGAGGCAGTGAGCGAATTTCGCGTGGTGAACAACAGCTTTGCCGCGGAGTACGGGCGCGCGCTGGGCGGGATTGTGAACATCGTGACCAAGTCCGGGACGAATGACGTGCATGGCTCAGTTTATGAGTACTTCATGAACAACAAACTCAATGCTGAACCGCTGCTGGCGCCGTCGGGATTCGATACATTCCGGCAGAACCAGTTTGGAGCAACGCTGGGCGGCCCTATCAAGAAAGACAAGACTTTTTATTTCATGAACTATGAAGGCCAGCGAAAAGGGCAATCACCGCAATATCCGGGGCTGCTGGTGAGCAATCTTGCCGCAATCAATACCTTGAAGACCAGCCTGGGCATTGCGCCGGAGAACCTGAACGTACTTAAGACCGCCGATGTGGACAATGGGTTCGTGAAGGTCGATCACCAGATCACGGACAGTAACCGGCTTTCCGCGCGCTATTCAATTCAGGACGCCACGAACCTGAACATGCTGGTGGGTGAAACGCTGGACGGCGGCGGCGTAGGCGCTCCAAGCAGCGGACGCAACGGATCGCTGCGCGATCAAGATCTGGTGGGAACGCTTACGACAACGCTCAGCGAGAACAAGGTGAACTCACTGCTGCTGCAATGGGCGCGTCGTAATTATGGTTTTCTTGGCGTAACCGGCCAGCCAAATCTCGATGTTCCGAACCTTCTTTTGTTTGGCCACAACTTTGGGGCGTTTGATCGCTACAACGAAACACGCATCCAGGGTTCAGATACTTTCTCCTGGGTCCATGGGAAGCACTATGCGAAGTATGGCGTCGATACAAACTACGTCCGCAATTTCGTGATCTGGCCGGGCTTCACTCCGGCACGCATCGTTTTTCCCAGCCTGGACGATCTGCTGGCTTCAGGACAGTCAGGCTGGGGATCGACACCTTGTCCAGCCCCGTTGGCTGGACTGGTGGCCCCATGTTTGGCAGCATTCTTCTGGGGGGCGCCCGTTGGTCCCGGACCGGTGAATGTAAACGCCGCATCGCCCTCAGTGCCCACTACATGGAACAACGCATTTTTGCCTTCCGAAGCTTCAAACTTTTTTGTTCACCTGAATCACAGTTATTTTGGGTTCTTTGCCCAGGACCAGTACAAAGTAACGCCAAAGCTCACGGTAAACTACGGGCTACGATATGACGTGGAGGCCGGGCTCGGCGCTTTTGTTAACGGCGATCACAACAACTTCCAGCCTCGCGTTGGCTTTGCTTATGCACCGGATTCCAAAACGGTGATCCGCAGCGGGTTTGGCATTTTTAACGATAAGTACAGCCTGACCTTCTTCTTTGTGCCGGCGCCGCAGCGGCCGCCAATAATTGCCGGGCTGCCCAAAGTGCAAAACCAGACCACGGGAACTTATCTGCTGAACAGCATGTTCCTGCCAACGCCATGCCCCTTCGGGCCGGCGGTTTGTCCGGCGCCGCCGCCGGGATCTCCGTTGCCTCCGGGCACAGTGCCGCCGCCGTTGTTGTCTTCAGCCTTTGAGAACCTGATCACGAACGGATCATTCCCTTTAAACTCGCC
>JBARNL010000784.1:0-5656 GCA_049802955.1 Candidatus Angelobacter sp. | reverse complement strand
CATTAGATGCGCGCGTAATCTGCGTAGCAAACCAACTCGTCCGATTCGGACTACTTGGACAAAAAAGTGCTATCATCTCAACACTGTGGCCACAGCCCGACTCAATAAAAAGCAAAATTCTGGCGTGCCGCGCCAGCTTCTCCAGGAACTTAAGTACAACCTGGCAATGCGCCACGTATCCAGTGGAATTGGGTTGCTGAACCGCCACGAGCACCTCGTTGCACACGTTGGCCCGGAGCTGCCTAATTCTGCGGCTTTTGTAGGTTGTCTGGCGCAGTGGGTCGATATTGGTTACGGCGAGCCTGCATTGATTGAACAAGTGCTGGCACGTTTTCCGCGGGAAACTCGCGGGCGTCTCTCCGTAAGCGACTATCTTCAACTTCGGATGGCGGAAGGGCTGCTGGCGCTTCTGCGTGACAATCCTGATGAAGCTTTGCGCCAATTTGATCTTGTCCTTTCCATGCAGGATGATATTGAAGATAAAGAAGTGGTTGCGATCGCGCATTTCTGGAACGCGCGCTGCCATCGCAAAAAGGGCGAGTATGATGAGGCGCTAAAGCGCGCCGGAGTGGGACGCGAGCTGGCGCAGGTGCTGGGCTTCCCCAACATGGCTGCGGTCATGCGCGTGCTGGAAAGCTGGCTGCTATTCCAGAAAGGGCAATATCGCGATGCCGCGCGCATTCTGGACCAGGCCGAGGCAGCGCTCCGCAACAGCGACGACCACATCACGCTGGGCAACATTTATTCCGCGCATGGCCGCATGGTGCGCCGTCAGGGCCATTATCAGGAAGCTTTAAAATTCTTCTCCCGCGCAATAGAACATTTCCAGAAAACCAATCCTCACCACAGAAATCTGGCGCGGACACTTACGAACATCGCTTACGTGCAGAGGCTTGTGGCTGTCCAAATGGGCAAGCAGATTGACGCAGAGAGAGAGCGCCGCCAAGGCGCCAAGACCGTGGCCACTCGCGACCAGAAGCAGACCCTCTTGCGCCAGCATGAAGAACTGCGCAGCAAAGCTTTTGCAAATCTTGATCTGGCTGAAAAAATTTATCGCCACCACGATCATCATCATGGAATCGGGAGCGTGCTGGAAAATCGAGGACTGCTCTACCTTGATATCGGGGAGCTTGATAATGCGGGCGCCCAGGCTGCGCAGGCATTCGAACTCGGTAAACAAGTCAACGATTCAATCCTGATGGCCCGCGCCCGGCTTTTGCAGTGCGAAGTGGAAAACGGAAAGCTGGAAGAAGAGATTGAAGGCAGTACGCATACATGGGAGCATGCGCAGGCGGCACGAGACTATGCCCGCGAAGCGGTGGAAGCGGCCAAGCATACGCAGAACCATCGCCTGTTGGCGCGGGCTTACATATGGCGCGGCCTCACGGCTTGCTATCCGGCGGTCCATGACACTGAGGACGCCAAGCGCTGTTGCGAACTCGCCAGCTCATTCCTGAAGGCGGTGGATTATGACGATCTTTGGGAAGAACTTCAGCTGCTTAAGCAGAAAGTAATGCCCAAAGGGAGTATCGATCCCCTATTGCGGGCGTGGTCACAGGGGATTACCGGGGAAGAAACTTTCCAGGAATTGACGGAACAATTTGCCGAAATCGTGATTCCCAAAGTCTGGGAAAAAGAAGACAGGAAAGTAGCGCGCGTAGCCAAGCGGCTGTCTGTATCGCCCAAGAAGGTGCGCCGGATTCTGGCCCGGGCGGGGAAGCTGAAAAAATAATTTTTTCTGCCTATGCATTTTTATTCGGAAGAACAAGTTCGCAGCGCAATCAAAGTAGATGAAGTGATTGCAGCAATCCGTGCGGCCTTTGCTCGCGCATTTGACACAGTCCACATGCCGGTACGGACCATGTTGAAGATGGACGAAGCTGTTTTGTTGGCTATGCCATGCTATGACAGCGCTTTGCAGGTCGCCGGAATCAAACTTGTGAGTGTCAGTAAAAAAACAGGCGTTCAGGCAGCTTACGAATTGCTCGATCCCCAAACTGGCATTGCTCTGGCCCGCATGGAAGCAAACTATCTCACGGATGCTCGAACCGCCGCCACCTCCGCTGTAGCTACGGATCTGCTCGCGCGCGGCAATGCAGAGACGCTCGGCATCTTTGGCAGTGGGCGGCAGGCCATAGCGCACTTTGCCGCGATTCCGCACGTTCGGAATTTCAAACGATTTCTGGTTTGCGGATCGGGACGGTCTGAACTTGCGCCATTTTGCGACAAAATGAAAAATGACCTGGGCCTCAATGTCGCCCCCGCTGGTGCTGAAACTTTGGCGCGAGAATCTGACGTGATCTGCACCTGCACTACCGCGCATGAGCCGCTGTTCAATGGCAATTGGCTGCGTCCAGGTACACACTTGAATCTGGTAGGAGCGTTTCAGCCCGAGAAGCGTGAAGTGGATGACATCACCATGCAACGCGCTTACGTTGTGGTGGATACATATGAAGGCGCCTTGCAGGAAGCCGGTGACTTACTGATACCAATTAAGAATGGAATCATCGATCGTTCGCATATCGTTGCCGATCTCTACGAGATCGCTTCGGGCAAGAAAACAGCACGGACGAGTGCTGAGCAGATTACATTGTTTAAGAGCGTGGGATGTGCGCTTGAAGACTTGGTAACAGCACAGTTGATTTATCGGCAAGCTGACCGAAAATAACCGGCAATTTTAATGATTGGCAAAACATACGATTTCGCAGTGGTCGGCGCTGGCGTCTTCGGTGCATGGACAGCGCACTTTTTGCGTCGAAGCGGGGCATCTGTCGCCTTGCTTGACGCGTACGGACCAGCGAACAGCCGAGCCAGTTCCGGCGGAGAAACCCGCGTCATCCGCATGGGCTACGGTCCTGATGAACTCTACACCCGCTGGGCTATGCGATCGTTGCCGCTGTGGCGTGAGTTTGCCGCGCGCAGCGGCCGAGAGATTTTCCGCCAGACCGGCGTTCTCTGGCTGAGCCACGATGACGATAAATACCTGAAAAGTTTGTGCAGCGTGCTGACTCAGACTGGAGTCGAACGAGAAGAACTCAAGGCCGAAGAAATTGCCACGCGCTGGCCGCAACTTCGCTTCAACGAGGTCACATGGGGTGTGTTGGAGCCGAACAGCGGCCTTTTACTGGCCCGTGAGGCCGTGCAGATATTGGTCAAAGAACTTGTTAAGAGTGGTGTGGAATACCTGCCCGTGGTCGCAGAATCATTTTCTGGGGGTGGAAAGTTGGCGCAGATCAAAACGGGGGCGGGCAAATCCATTTCTGCAGGAACATTCATATTCTGTTGCGGGCCGTGGCTGCCAAAGATCTTTCCTGAATTGTTAAGCGACCGGATATTTCCCACGCGGCAGGAGGTATTTTTTCTTGGCACTCCGGCAGGCAGCGCGGATTTCATGCCGCCCAAAATGCCTGTCTGGCTGCATCGCACGCACACCGATTTGCCTTATGCGCTGCCGGACGTTGATGGTCGCGGATTCAAAATTGCTTTTGACCGGCATGGAGAGCGATTCGATCCTGACACCGGTATGCGAGTTGTGCCGGAATCCTCCGTCGATTATTTGCGCTCATATCTGCGACAACACATCCCGCAATTGGAGCACGCGCCGGTGCTTGAAACACGCATCTGCCAATACGAAAATACATGGAATGGTGATTTCCTGATTGACCGCCATCCTCAGTTCGAAAATCTCTGGATCGCTGGCGGAGGCTCGGGACATGGCTTTAAACACGGCCCCGCGCTGGGAGAGTACCTGAGCGGACGAATCCTGCATGGCGCTCCGGGAGAACCGCGCTTTTCACTCGCCGCAAAGCAGACGGCGCAAAATCGCGCTGTATATTGAAGGGCATTGAACGGCGGCTCCAGTTTGAGTGAATTCAGCGAGGTTGTTATAATCGGAAACGTTCCGTACGCACAAAGTCTTCAGCCGTCCCACCGAAGATACACGTATGTAACCCACCCGAAATGGCCAGGTAGCTCAGTCGGTAGAGCGCAGCCCTGAAAAGGCTGGCGTCGGCGGTTCGATTCCGTCCCTGGCCACCATCTAAACTCTTGTAAAATCATCGACTTACCGACCTCGATTTTGAATTGTACCGATTTTGTACCGCCGTCCCGGCGCGCCTCAAGAGAGCGGTCCTCTGCTCCCCGCCGTACTGATATATCATTTTCAGCGCTGTTGGAAAGCCGAAATCTGCAGGGACATTTGGCGGTATTTCGCGACCCCTTATAATTTTTTCACGCGTAACTCGATTCTTCACGGGGCAGCTTCCATGGTTCAGACGATGCGGTTTACCTTCGTAGCAGATCCGCAGCTATATCCGCCAGCAGCCGTAATGCACCATCAACACAAAGCCTATTTTGCGGTGGTGGTATTTGAGGTCGACGAGAATGCTTTCAAGGAAGTGATTTCAACCACCGTGCTTGGGATTCTTCCATCGCAAGCGAGCCGATATCAACATCAGGGCTGCTGTCATCGACTGAACCCTGGTGACTTTCCATGGTTGAAAGATGTGATCATGCAGCACTTTGATCGGGATGAGAAGCGTATGCGGGTTGTTATGGAAAAGCAACAGCAGTGGCCGCAGTTTCACAACGGTGCTGGTGTCAGAACGCCGGATGATGAGCCTCCATCGTTGCTGCGCCCCTTTCTTGTTCAGTAGGTATTTTGGAGGTGAGAGCTTCTCCCACTCTGTATTTTCTCCTTGCGGTTCTGAGAGTCAGCTGGACGGAGGTTGTGTGAACTTGGTCGCCGGCTGCAAATGACATCAGCCACCGTCAGACTATGGCTGTTCCTGGATGCTCGTGGCACCTCCAAAAAGGATAAGGGAGACCAGCGAGCCTGTTGATTGCCAGAGCCTGCGCCGTAAGCAGGATCACTGCGACCTCGATGATGGCGAGTTCTTTGGGCTGAGAGATGATGCCGAGCGAAACGATAAGAGTCGTCGCTCCTGCAGGCGGATGGCTTACCCGGAAGAGAGCCATGAGCGCGCCGGTGGTCGATAACGAGAGTGCGGCGGCCAAAACTCTGGGACCGTGGACGCCGGGGTGCAAGCCGAAAGGCGGGCTGGACGCTACCGTAAGCGCAAAAGCAGCATAGCCACAGATGAGTCCGATGGCATGTCCGAGAATGGCATTACGCGGGCTGGAGGCTTCGGCTAGCGGAGAAAAAAAGAACAGATATGCCGTTGGACCCAGTGATGGAAAGACAAACGGGCTGCCCGTAAGAAGGGCCAGCAACGCGAGCAGCCCGATGGTGATGAAACCGTTCACGCAGACATAGACAGCCCACACCAGCCGTGCCGGAAAGTGCTGCAACAGCCAATGCAGCCGCATGTGCGCAAGCACCCCAGCGCGCTCGATGGTGCCCTGTCTCGCGCCTGCATGGTTCTGCTCATCCATGGAGATCGTCAAATATTCGGCAGGAGATCGAAGTATTCGTCATCTTCATTCTTGCCGCCTTCCCCCAACCCGATGGCCTTCTCCGACTCGATGAATTCGATGCGCTCAATCCACTTGACCATCTTGTAGCCAAGCTGGTTTTCCACCCGCAGCCGCAGTGGCGCTCCATAGACCTCGGTGAGTGGCTTTCCATTCATCTCTGACGCAAGCAGGCATTGAGCTTTCAGTACATTTTCGAGGCTTTGCGTGTCGTAGTATGCGC
>JBARNL010000783.1:0-4699 GCA_049802955.1 Candidatus Angelobacter sp. | reverse complement strand
GTCGTAAACAACAACGGCGTGATCGGTGTTATCGTTCACTCCAAGATTAACGTCCAGCCAGCCTGACTGGTAAAAAGCGTCAAATTCTTCTATTTCTGTTATTGCCGTGCCGGCCAAAAGTTGCGGCTTCCTGTGATCGTTGCCAAAAGCATATGAGGTATCCACCAGCGGCGCCCGGCTGGGATCACGCTCTGCCTGGAGCTTGTTCAACAGAAACTCAAAGGGCAAATCGGAGTTCGCCATCGCTTCCAGCGTGACCAAGCGCGTACGTTGCAACAGTTCACGGAAGCTGGGGTCGCCCGATAAATCCAGCCGGTACACGATGGTATTGAGAAAATAGCCAATCAAAGGCTGGGTTTCCCGATGCTTGCGGCTGCTCACTGGAGTGGCAATGGGAATGTCATCTTTGCCGCTATACTCCCGCAGGAGCATGGCAAAGACCACAAGAAATGCCGTAAATCGTGTGACATTTTCAGCCGCGCACAACTGCTTGAACTGCACCCATAAAGCATCCGGCAGCGTCCACGCAAGACGCACGGCACTAAAACTCCGGGTATGCGGGCGCGGCATATCTGTCGCCAAATCAAGGCGTGGCAGGCCCGCGAGTTTCCGGAGCCAATAGTCAGCCTGTCTGGCGGCTTCTTCAGACTTCATCCACTGGTCGAGCCAGTAAGCAAAGTCGCCGAACTGAACCGCCAGCTCGGGAAGTGGGGACGGCAATCCGCGGGAAAAAGCATCGTAGAGAGCAAAGAACTCACTATCAACCAAATCATAGGAAACAAAATCCGTGATGAGGTGATGGAGCGTAATCATGACTGCATGCTCATGTTCAGTCACGCGGAAAATTGTCGCTCGAATCAGAGGACCAGTCAGGAGATCAAAAGGCCGGCAAGTATAGGCTGTAACCAGGGCCTGCAAACGCTCGTACCGGTCTTCTACAGGAAACTCAGGAACTTCCACCCGTTCCAGCAGAATCTGGAGCTGCGGAGCAACTACCGCTCTGGGCTTCCCGTCAATTTCCGGGAGCGACGTGCGGAAATTCTCGTGCCGACGCACCATCTCATTAATGGCACGCTCCACCGCGTCAATATTCAAGTCGCCTTTTAGCCGATAGGCGTGGGTATGGTTGAAATAATAGACATTCGGGTCAACCTGATGCAGTAGCCACAGATGTTCCTGCTCGGCAGTGAGCGGATAATCCAGGGTGGGACGGCGCTTGATGACTGATTTGGACTCGCTTCGCGGTCCTTCACCCCGCAGCCGCTTCTGCAGCATTTCACGCTGGGCCGGAGTGAGCCGGGAAATCCTCTCCTGATTGACTGTTGTTTCTCCGCTGTGAACTTCGTTGCTCATGTCTTAGAAAATCTCCCATTTCTATCCTGCGCGCAGCGCCTGAATGTTTTTCTCTTCAGCGAAGTTCGTTGGCGCGGAGCGAAGGACCCTAGCATTGCTTTCTAATATGAAAATCGCGGTCAGGACACAATGGATTTGATAATTCCACAATTCCTCTGCGTCCTCTGCGTTCTCTGCGGTAAATTTCTCTACTCTTCAACTCTTACGGAAACGTAATCTGCTATTGGAGGGATCGACGCCAGGCCATGCTCCAGGATCTGGACCCCTCCTCGGTTCTCGATTTCTGTGAATCCAGCAAACTTGTAAGTGACGTACATCATGCGGTTGCGGTCATTCGATACAAACTCAGAAAACAGCCGGACACCGGCTTCCCGCGCCTTTCTGAGAATATGGTTCAACATGATGGTGCCCACGCCCCGGTTCATCACCCGGCAAGACATGAGCAATAGCTTGATCGTCCACACTTCAGGATCGCATTCCACCAGAGCAAGGCCAATTTTTCCGTAACTGCCAAATCTGTCAGTCAACTCAGACATAAGCAGGAGATGGCGATCTGAGCAGCGCAGTATCTCCAACTCTTCCCGGGAAAAGGTGCGTCCCGTGGTGTTGAGTTGATTGGTACGGTTGGTAAGTTCCTCCGCGCGGGACAGGTCTTCGGCGCGGGCGGAAGAGATCGTAAACACCATGCCGAGGGTGGCGAGAAATTCTTCCTGCGGTCCGGTGAATGCCTCCTCTATCTGCTTGCGTCGCATTTCGCCCAGATACATCTGGCGCCGCATGCCGGACTCTGCCGTGATGGTTTCAGGGTTTAGTTCCGGCATCTGCAGCAAATCGGGCAATTGGTTATGGTCCATGCAAAGGACCTGCGGCAGCGCAGCTTGGACTTCTGCGCGTTCAAAAGGCTGATCGTCAATAAAACAGATGCTATCCAGGCCGATGTTGAGGCTTTCCGCGATCGTCCGAACGGAAGCCGCCTTGGATCCCCAGTCAATCTGTGGATACAGGAAATATTCTTCCAACTCCAGTTCACGTAGCCGCGCCAGGGCCGATTCCGCATGATTGCGGCTGGCGATGGAGTGCAAAATGCCGCGAGCATCGAGCGCGTGGATGATTTCTCGAACGCCGTCGCGTAGATGCACCTCATCGCCTTCAAGCAAAGTTCCGTTCCAAAGGGTGTTATCAAGGTCCCACACCACGCACTTAACCCTGCGCCGTTTTGCGGGCGTAGCGGCGTTGCCTGAAATTTCGTTTTGGATCCCGAGCTCAGTCACAAATTAACCTTTCACCTGGGCTGTGGCTACGCCTTCCGCAATTTCCTGGCAGGCACTCCGGGCAATCGTGATCTCCTGGATCTCATTGCTGCCTTCAATGACCTCCATGATCTTGGCATCGCGATAAAAGCGTTCCACTGGATATTCGCCGCTGCAGCCGTTTGCTCCGTGTATCTGAACGGCATCCCGGGCAATTTCTGCGGCGGTGGTGCAAGCAAAGTATTTGGCAATTGAAGTCTCAATCATTGAGGCTGGATCGCCCGCATCCTTAAGTTGTCCGGCGTTGTAGCACAACAAACGGGCTGCCTTCACGCCGACCACCATGCGCGCGATCATGCGCTGGATCAACTGATGGTCCCGCAAGAGAGCGCCGAACTGTTTTCGCTGGCTGGTGTATCGCAAGCACGCGTCCAAACATGCCTGGGCAATGCCCACGCAGCCCCAGGCCACACTGTAACGGCCGCAATCCAGAGCAGAGGAGGCAATATGAGAAAGGCCAAACCCGGGAGCTCCCACCAAGTTCTGTTTCGGGACACGGCATTGCTCCAGGTGGAGTTCAGCCATCATGGATGCGCGCGTCCCCAACATGCCATGCACCGGCGAGATCACCAGTCCGGGCGTATTTCGCTCCAATAGGAAAGCACAGGGACCCCGTTGACTTCTGGCGAACACCAGAAACAAATCTGCAATCTGCGCAAACGTGATCCATTTCTTATGTCCGCTAAGAAGGAAATCATCACCGCTGGCCACAGCCTCTGTCTTGATTTCCCGCGCGTCACTTCCGGCTTCAGCTTCGGTGAGCGCAAATGCGCCTATGGCCTGCCCCTGCCCAAGCTTTTCCAGCCACTGGGCCTTCTGCGCTTCCGTTCCCCAACGCCCCACCGTTAAAGCAACCATGCTGTGTACAGTCAATAAACTGCGGAGGGATGAACAGCCTCGCCCCAACTCCTCATTGAGCAGACCAAATTCAACCATGCTGAAGCCTGCGCCACCACGATCGGCAGGCAGCACTGCTCCTAGATAGCCCTTCATAGCCAGTTCCCGCACGATCTCGTCCGGCATGAGTTCTGTCCGATCCCAAGCATTCGCGTTCGGTACGATCTGCGCGTCTGCAAATTCGCGAAACGCAGTCCGTAGCCGTTGCTGTTTAGGAGTCAGTTCCATAAAGGTCCAATCGTCAATTCGAACCATTCTGCGAGTTGGAGGTCTTTCTCTCTACGAGCGCCGCCATGGCGTTAATGCTCTGGAAATTCGCCAGCTCCAGGTCTTCATTAGCGATGGCGATCCTGAAGTTCTTTTCCAGGAACAATACGAGTTGCATGGCAAACATGGAGTTGACAAATCCAGCCGCAAAAATCTGATCATCATCGGCAATCGTCCGCCCGCTGATATGTTGCGTCAGAAAAGCCCTCAGTTTTTCTTTCGATTGCTCCATGAAGTTTTTTCCTTAGGCTTCATAATTGTAAAATCCGCGCCCGCTCTTGCGGCCATGCAACCCGGCATCCACCATCTTCTGGAGCAGTGGACAGGGGCGAAACTTGCTGTCCTTAAATTCGTCATACAGTACTTCAATAGAAAACAGAATGGTGTCCAGCCCAATCAGATCGGCGGTTTCCAGTGGACCCATCTTGTGCTCGAAGCAGCTCTTGAAGATATCGTCCACCACTTCGGGCGAAGCGACCTTTTCCTGCACCAGAAAAATCGCTTCATTGATGGTCAGCATCAGTACCCGGTTGGAAACAAATCCCGGCGAATCATTCACCAGGATGGCCTTTTTGCCCATAAGACCGAGCAACCGCGTTGCCGTGGCAATGGTGTCATCCGTGGTGTGATAGCCGCGAATTACCTCAACCGCAGTCTTCAGCGGTACCGGGTTCATGAAATGCATACCCAACACACGTGCGGGACGGCGGGTCAAGCCGCCAATTCGGGTAATGGGAATCGCAGAGGTGTTAGCGGCGAAAATGCATTGCGGAGGACAGATCTCATCCAGTCGGCGATACACATCAGTCTTAATCGCCAATTTTTCCGTTACGTTTTCAACCACAAAGTCGACATCCCGCAGAACGTCATAG
>JBARNL010000782.1:0-4561 GCA_049802955.1 Candidatus Angelobacter sp. | reverse complement strand
GTTCGGACCCTTCTCCTCGTCAAAGGGCTGCCGAACACACTGTCCGGCCCTAAAGCCATTGGTCGCCAGCGACTCGTGCCACCAGAAGGCATCGTCTTCACTAATCAGCAGGTCGGGGAATCCATCGCCGGTGAGGTCGATGAATTTCAAATTCGGATTCTTCCAGTCGACCACAGGAAGAGATTGAAATTGCTTGAATGGTTCCCAGTCGGCATCTTTGGTGCGCTGGTAATAACCGGGAGTGGGGCGTTCGAACTGCACCAGGTCAAGTTGACCGTCTCCCGAGAGATCCATTAACTGTTGTTGGCCGCCGTGGAGAAAGGCCAGCGAGGGTTGATGGATGACAATCTGCGTAGCGCCAAACTGCGGCACCGTGAGTTGTTCTCCATCCACGGTTTGCTGATTCGCCGGGCTGAAGTTAGGTTTGTAGAACCAGCTCCCCCCTTGTTCGGTCAGAACGCCCGAGACGCCTTCGCCATCCAGATCGACCCAGCGATACTTCGCGCCATCGATTCCGTTAGGCAGATTCTTGAGATTCTCAGTGTCAATATCCCGCACGGTTTCATCAACTTCAGCCTGAGTGTATTCGAACTCCAATGGGGGTAGCGAATCGGAGAAATATCCACCAAGAGGATTGCGGACGTATCCAGATTGAGATACTGAGAGCAGGTAAGAGTAAAACGGTCGGCTGGGATCGGATGGTGCGGCTGAGGCATGGGCCAAATCAGTCGACCGCACCAGGCAGCCTAGTCCTATGTTCGGCTGACCGGAGAAATTGTGGAACATCAGCGCTCGATGGCACAGACGATAGGTGCGAACTTCAAAGGCAGAGCGATATATTGAGTATGGATCGAGGCGGCAGGTCCATGGCCGAGCGCCATCATCGGGAGTGGGATTCGCCAGGTCGTGCTCGCCGTAATCGAACACAAGCTGAAAGCACCAGTCGGCAGGTAGTGCGACCGGACCGGCCGCGGTCAGTTCTGGGCGATAGGGCGTGCGATTTCCATAAGCTACTGATTTGATATACCGCTTCGCGAACCGCCTGGCGTTGGTGCGGTTGCGCTCGTTGGCCTGAGTGAGATCGATTCCGCTGGAATCTTCTTGCTTGTAGTTGTAACTGAGAGCGTTGACCTAATCGTCGTAGCTCTCGCAGACCATCCAACTGAAAATGCGACTCGCATCGTCATCGTCGGAGATGCGGCTTTCTGCTGTCTTCCCGTACCACGTAGTGACATTGTCTCTTGAAATCGAACGCCAGAAGCAGTCGGATGCATCGGAGATATTGATCCAGCGCTCGATGCGCGCAAATAAGTTCTCCACTCGCGGGCGATAGCGGTGAACCGAATATTGCTTACCATAAACCGTGCGGGTTACCACAGCACGCGTCCATTGCCCGGCAGACATGGTCAGTGCGGGCACGAGATCTTCCGCCCCGGAGAAGATGAAGACATCGGATTCGTGAATGTCGTCGTATCGCGGAAGGCCTTTGTCGGTTTTGCGCGTAATCGAGGGCAGGTTTAGAGACCAGCCGAATCCGAATGGGCTGTTTCCGCTGGAGGAGTCGTAAGCCAGAGCAAGTTGAGGCCCGAAACCATCACGTCCGGAACTGGCGAAGATTGGTACCGTGAGCGACCCAGTTCCGGTCACCGGATTAGCGGCAAATTTTTCGCCGATTCCCCGGATCGCGCCTCCGCCCTTCGGCAAATTCAGGGACGGCGCAGTGACCTGAAAGTTGTCGTCAGAGACCTTCGATTTTTCGTCCGACGCTGTATTCTCTGCCACGTTGTACTCCGGATGCATTATGGTTAGACAAATCCGACCGAGTTAGTGCGTTCGACGTCCAGCGACTGCATGAATTAGGGAATGGCCCCAGAGACGGTGCAGGTCTTCCCGTCGCTAGCGATTTTTAATGACGTTCTTTGGTCATAGTGAACGGGGGGATATGGGCGTTACAAAGATTTATTCTTGCTAGGCTAAGTGTGGAGTCTCAAGAGGTTGTTCCGATCGAGGCCGGAGCGGCTGATAGGTGGAACATGGTTGAGGCTGCCATGAGGGCGGTGCCAGTTGTAGTAGTGAAGCCAGGGGAGAAGATGGTCGTGGCGTTGTTGGGAGTTCTGATACGGCGGCGCGGAAAGCGCGGGAACGGTAACAGTGACCGTTGTCGGTGAGCAAGCGACGAATGGGGATGCCCAAGGCGGCGTAGTAGGCCAGCGAGGCGCGCAAGAAGGCGATGGCAGAAGCGGCGGTGAAGTCGGGGAGGATCTGAGTGAAAGCAATGCGGGAGTGGTCATCGATGGCGACATGAACATATTCCCATCCGCGGTGAAGCCGCGCCGGGCCGCGTCCGCTACTTGCAGCCGAATGAACTCAAGGCAGTGCTTTTGCAATGCCCGAATGGTTGCGGTCAATTGTGGTTGTCGCTGTTAATACAGGAATGCGCCGTTCTGAAATTCTGAAATTGCGTCCGCTGGATATAGACCTACATCATGGCCGCATTCTGCTAAAAGACAGACCAAAAACGGGGAAAGCCGAATCGTGTATCTGAATGCTGCTGCCCGTGCCGTGCTAGGGGCTGCTGCCGGGACTGGAGCTGCCGGGACTGAAATTTTCAGCTCATACACGCCGGAGCAGGTGAGCGTGGCATTTGCGCGGGCGGCGAAAAGGGCTGGCGTGTTGGACTTCCGCTTTCACGATCTCCGGCACACGGCGGCAAGCTGGCTGAGAATGCAGGGCGCGGATATTCACACGGTAGCGCAGATTCTAGGCCATAAAGACCTTCGGATGGCTGCACGGTATCAGCATTTATCGCCCGCATTTATGGCGGAAGCAGTGGGCCGTTTGGATGCTGCTTTTGGTCTCGAACCTCACCTGAGCGTCACCGAGCAAAAAATGCTGAATGCGGGAATGTCTGCAAATGCTTGAAAAGGTTTGGCGTACCAAACCAACTTATTTTGAACCGAGTGGATAGGCTGCGCTCCTTCATGGTGCGCTTCGGAACACCGATTCAGTAACCACAAACCAGCGCGAGTGCGCCGGGTCAGTCACTCAAGCTATTTTATTGCTTTTACCGCAGCGTTCCCCGCATAATCCCGCTGCCTTGCTCCGCTGCCCTCTGTGCTGAAAGCTGCGGGTCTAACCAAAGCCTAATGCGATTGTCTTCCGCTTGCGGACGTTCGCGCTTGCGCTGCTCTCTGATTTTCTTTTTCGCTGAGTGGTGCCGGTGACGCGGTGCGCGCAAATGCTTACCGATGTTGTGCAGTCCCGCTGCTTTCCATGCCTTGCCTAGCGTCTGCCGCAGTTCCACGTCTACACAAACTGTTCCGCGCTCCGCTGCTTTCTCCGCTGCCACGTAACGCGGCCACAACGCCGTACCCTCACAGGCCCGCGCCGCGACAAGCCAACGGCTGCACTTAAATTCTGACTCCCTAAAATTTCCCGGCCATCTTGGTTCAAGCGAGTACATAACTATGTCGAAAATTTCATTGGGTGTTGCAACCGTTGCCAGCGATGCCGTCACCTTATCCAAGTCTGGTTCGTCAAGCATGGCCAGAGCCGCGTCCGCTGCACACTGCTCCGCGCTGTACACCGGCAATGTTGGTGTGCCAGTACGCGGGACATGGACGTAAGGCACGCCGTGATACTCCGGGGCTTCCGCTTCGTCATCCGCGTTAAGCTCTGGTGAATACGAAAAATCCTGGGGTATGGTCTGCGGGGTGAGCGTTGCCAGTTCTGCGTCTTCGATGAATGCACTCAGCATGGGGTTCCTCTCGCGGTAAACGTAAAAAATCGCCCTACACGCAGCGCCGGTGCTGGTGTAGGGCTTGAATCAGGTTTGTGAAATTTCGTTTTGCTTTTACGCGTGGGTCTGAAGATAAACTGCCGGGGCGAACGTGCCGACAGAAAGCAGCTTCGAGTCAAACCGCTGTAAGCATTGCACCAGCACTTGCCCGAATTCCACGTAACCGGGAACCTCGCGCTTTGCGATGAGCTGCAACGGCGTGCGAGTCACGATGTATTGGCTCAGGTCGGCCAGAATAATGCTCTTGCTGCTCACTGCGATGTTCGGAAGACTGGGGCAAATTGAAATATTTTTGCCGTACAATTTCTCTTGGTCATCCACATATTGAATCAGCGGGAACCCTGCGGTGTCCTTGAACTTTTTAATAACAGAATAGGTCGTGTCATTCATTAGCCAACGACACGCGGGACTGTTCCTGCTAATGCGATTCAAAGAAAAATAAAGTGCTTCCACATCGGAAGAAACCACGGTGCCGCTGGTGGCGCTAGTCGCACCGAGTGCAGCAGCGGTAAGCAATCCCTGCGGTGCGCTGGTGCCGTTTCCGTTAATCAGATCAGCGCCAACGCCACGCGCCATGCTGACTCCAAAAACCTGTCCAAGAATGGTCTGCACCAGCTCAAAGCTATCCTGCATCAGTTCGATTGATACGGGCATATTCAAGCTGCGATACGTATAGGACGGCTTAGACACGTTCGTAATTGCAACCGTCGGAATCGTACTAGGGGTGGTCTGCGATGATTCCGAAACAATGGCCGCTTTTAC
>JBARNL010000781.1:0-13173 GCA_049802955.1 Candidatus Angelobacter sp. | reverse complement strand
GGATAAAACCGAAGAAGTTCATTTTTCTTTTCGCTGGATAAATACTTCGCGATTTCTGCAATCGAAGGGTAATCAAAGAACAGGACGGGCGTAATATCCAGTTGATACTTCTCGTTGATCGTATTGGCAAAGGTGGTCAAACCGATCGAATCAAAGCCCAGGTCCAGCAGGATTTTGTCCGTTGCTACATCGGCAGCGTCAAGCTTCAGAAAATCCATCACGATGGCTGACAATTCCTTCTGCAACCACATGGCAAGCGCGTTGTCTTTCGCATCAGATACCGCTGCTCCCGTTTGACCTGACGATGGAGATGCGGATACCACTGGGGACGCTGGTTCTTTCTTTCGCAATCCCCAAGCCAGCTCGACTTTCTCCTGGACACCTTCCACTACCGCAAACTGCGATCTTTCTGAGGCAAGGCCTTTAACAAAAGCACCAATACCGGTCGCTGTGCTGAGAGGTTTTATTCCCAGATTTTTCCTGAAGAAAATTCCCGTCTGCTCATCTACGGTCATACCGCCGTTGGCCCATAGTGACCAATTAATGCTCAGGGTTTTGCCTGATCGAGCTTTATTGGCACGAAGAAGCTCGCGCGCGCCGGTAAACGAATCCATAAAGTGATTGGCGAATGCATAATCGCATTGACCTGCATTTCCTCCTACGGAAGCGACGGAAGAAAACATTACGAAGAAATCCAGATCCTCCTGCCGAGTAGCCTCATCCAGATGAAGCGTCCCGTAGACTTTGGGGGCAAAGACTGCGCTCATCTCCTCCGTCTTCTTGTTCCGGACAAATGAGTCCTTTAATACCCCTGCAGCATGAATAATTCCGTTGATCTGCCCGAACCGCTCCTTGCTTTCATTGACCAGCCTCATCACGTCTTCATGGTTGGAGACATCTGCCTGTACATAGACCACTTCTGCCCCTGCGCTTGTCAGTTCGTTCAGTCTCGCTTCATTGTTCTCCAACAGTTTGGAACGGCCCGTAAGTACTAGCTTCGCCTTGTATTCCCTGGCCAGAAAATCGGCGAATATCAGGCCCAGGCCGCCTGCTCCCCCCGTTATCAGGTAAACGCCTTTCTCCCGGAGGGCAACCCCTTGAGAAGAAGATAGACCAGTAGCCTGCAGCTGATCACAACTCTTGAGCTTCCTGATGTAACGTTCTTGTCCGTCGTAACGAACTGCCGTTGCATCCTGCGTTTGCAGCTGAAGTTCTGCAGACAAAGCATCGAGAACACAGTCATCGCCCACGTCGTTTTGTTGTTTGATTTCCAGCGTCTTGCACAGCAGTTTGGGGTGTTCCACCCGCAGCGCTTTCATGAAGCCGCTGATTGCTTCATCGGACGGCTGAACCTCATCTTGCTTTGTCGAATACAGATAAATGAGCTGGGCGTTGCTCTCCAGCTTCTGCTGGATCAGGGCCTGGCAAAGATACAGGAATGAGTAGACGCCTCGGACAAGGGTTTCATCGATATTATTCTTTACATCCGGAAGATCATGCTGATCCAGCGGCCACGCAAAGCAAATTCTTTCCACCGAATACTTGTTATAGATCAACGCCTGGAAAAGCTTTGCGAAATCGTCTTTGTTACTTGGATTGATTCTGTATGAATCCTGGCCCGTGTCGTGGAAACTATCTCCCGGCTGCACCAGAATGATTCGATCGGAATTCTTTGCCTCTTGCCGTAACCGCTCGCGATAGCGATCGCGCAAACTCTCCTGGCCGAACAGTACGATGGTATGTGCATCGGGCTGCTGGCCCGTTGGTGTAAGTGGGACCTTCTCCCAATCGTAGGAATAGTAAAGCGTCGAAAACTCATCCGCTCCAGCCTTTGGTGCTGCTTTCTTGTGCACCTCACGCAGGGGCACTCCCACAGAGTCGCGGATCTTGACAAGCACTTTGCCCGTCTCATCCACAATGAGCACGTCGCTTTTCACGACTCGCGAGTTCTCCTTGTTCATCTTCCTGTCCTCCTGCATTTCCGTGGCATAGCTGAAGCAGCTGGTTGGAAGAGGGTGCAGGATTTCGACTTCCCTGATGGAAAATGGAACAAACATCTCGCCAAGTTCTCCACCGAGGTGAGCGCTGATACCGGCTTGCAACGAGCCATCCACAAGAGAGGGGTGCAGGACCATGTTCTGCAGATCGTTCTGCCGGAACTCGGGTAACTTCAGCACTCCGAGGATTTCGTTTTGATTCTTATAGACTTCCTGTACTACTTGAAAACTTGGTCCCAGCATGAGACCGAATGACAGAAATTTTGCGTAGGCATCCTTGCCTTCTATGACTTTCTCACAGCGCGCGCGAATGGCTTGGAGGTCAATGAATTCAGATTCCGCTGCCTCTTGCTCCTTTGTGGCGTACACAAGAGTGCCCTGGGAATGCGGTATCTTGTTGTTGTTCTTGTCGTAACTGAACACCTCAAAACGTACAGTGGTATCGTTGGGTTTCAGCTCGATGAAGGCTTCCTTCGGGGTTGCGTTCTGGACCGAGATCGGGCTAATCCACAGGATGTTCCTGATCTGTTGGACTTTTCTGCCTGCAGCGATTTCACCTGCCTTGCGCGCAAATTCAAGATAGGCAGTACCAGGCAAGGTGGGAATGTTGGAAACGTGGTGGTCGTAAATAAAGAAGTCGCGCTCGCTGAAAGTCTTCTTAAAAATCTGGCGCTCGAAGGTCGATTCATTGCTATCGACCATGGGGTGAACGGCGGCTGCCGCCTGTAAGACGGGACGTGCCGGGGAATTTCTTCCCACCCAGTGCCGCTTGTCGGCAAAGGGATACGTTGGCAAGGAAACTTTTTTGCTCGATCCATTGGCCTCAAAGCCTCGCCATTCTGTAAAAAGACCTTCTACCCACAGTTGGGCAAGCTCATAAGGCGCCCGACTCTGCGAGAGTAGTTGTATAAATTCCTGTTTTTCTCTTCGATTCAGTAACCTGGTGACAATTTCTGAGTTCTTCGCGTGTCCTGTAACAACACCTTCACACTTTTTTCCGTCCAGAAAACACGCGAGCTTTTCCTTCAGCTCATCTTTTGTTGTCGCCCTGATTGCCAGACGATGCTCGAACGGCTTACGTCCAACCTGCAGAGTATGGGCAACATCTCCTAACCTGTAATTTCTTTCCGTAAGAGCACTAGCCAGCCGAGCCGCCATTGCTTTCAGTTGGTCGTCAGTTTTTGCTGAGAGCGGAAAAATTAGCTCACTCTGGGGGACCGTTTCTTCTTCTACGTGCTGAAGCGGCTCATACCATTCCAGTATTACGTGTGCGTTCGCCCCGCCGGCTCCAAAGGAGCTGATCCCTGCACGAAGAGGCACCTTGATTCCATCCACCTCTCTGGATTTCCAGTCCTCCACGCGCTGTACTACATAAAAAGGAGAATTTTCAAAATCGATGAATTCGTTTAACTCGGCAGAGTGCAGTGAAGGCGCCAGCTGCTGATGCTGCATCTGCAAAAGCACTTTCGAGACACTCACGATCCCAGCCGCGGCCTCCAGATGGCCGATATTGCTCTTGATGGAACCGATGCCACAGACCTGATTCTTCACAGAATACGGTTTAAACGCACTGATCAATCCGCTGATTTCTATCGGGTCTCCGAGTTCAGTGCCGGTACCATGCGCCTCGATGTATGAAATGCTGCGCGCATCGATATTGGCTTTCTGCAGGGCCAGCGAGATGAGATCTCCCTGAGCCTTGGGATTGGGGACGGTGTATCCGCTGGTCCGGCCGCCATGATTGATTACGGCGCTCTTGATTACCCCGTAGATATTGTCATTGTCGCGAATCGCTTGACTCAGCGGCTTTAGAAACAGGGCCCCCACGCCCTCTCCCGCCACATAGCCGTTCGCCCTTTTTCCAAAGCTGCGGCATGCGCCGTCAGGTGAGAGACCACCGCCGCCTGAATTGATGTCAAATTTTGCCTGGTGTACGTCCAGATTGGCGCCGCCGACAATCGCTGCTGAGCATTTGCCGGACTGGATTGCCTCACACGCCAGATAGAGGGCCGTCAAACTGGAGGAACATGCAGTGTCGACAGTTAAGCTCGGCCCGGAAAGATTCATCCAGTAGGAAACCCGGTTGGCGATGCTCCAGAGAAAAGAATTGGGCGGCATCTTTTTGCCGGCATGATCTTCTTCGCCATCGAACATCTGATACATCGCCCAGACTGCGCCCGCAAAGACTCCGATATTTCGTGATCCGTCTTCTCTCGCCAGTATTTCCGGGTAGTAACCAGCATCCTCAATCGCTTCCCATGCGACCTCAAGAAAGAGTCTTTCCTGAGGATCCAGCATCGCCGCCTCGCGCGGGGAAATATTGAAGAAAAGTGAATCGAATTTGTCGACGCCTGCGATAAAGCCGCCGCGGTACTTCTTTGCCGCTCCTTCTTTCAAGCGCAACTCATAGCGATTCGCTGGAATTTCCTCAATACAATCCCTGCCCTGCTTCAGGTTTTCCCACAATTCCCTCAGGTTCTCTGCTTTGGGGTAACGGCCAGCCATCCCAACGATTGCAATGTCTTCAACTCTGCCGGGTTTTCCATTAGCAGAGCTGTGTCGCGAATCTGTCTCGGTATCAGCATCTTTGGCTGGCAATAACGCAGTTGGAGATAAGCTTCCGGCTGTTTGAGTTGAAGTAGCTGGGTAAGAACCGGATAGAGCCGCGGCAGCAGTCTGGTTTTCCGGCTCAGGGCTTACCAAAGCGGAACTTGCTGTTATGTCTTCCGCCTCGTTATGGAGATGAACCAGACGGTACTTGGCATAAAGACCGCCCAGCAGCTGCGGCTTGCTACTTTCCATGGCAATTTCAGGAATGTTTACTCTTCTATCGAACAACTCAACAAGCCTGCGAATGATCCGGTCTATCTCATCTCGCGTTGTCCCCACGGGAATCGCGAGGCGCACCAATTCGTTGATGCTGGTGTTCTTCTGCATTCCTGTGCTGTGTGCAGCGCCGCGAATCCCGGTGTTCGCGTACATCCAGGTCAGGAATGAGGCTACGGGATGCTTGAAATTTCTGAATTCCGGGATCCGTTTGGGGTCAATCAAAAGGCAGTGTCCGCCCGCAGACTGCACCACAGGAATGTTGTGATCCCGCAACCCCTGCCAGATCAGACTCACTCCTTCCATTCTCCGCAGAACCTTGGTTTCAATCTGCTTCAGGTTCTGGAACGCCAACGCGATCGTCTTTCTATCGATCAGATCGAGACCCGTGCCGGTTTCATGCACAACCGTTTCCAGCTGATGAAACAGTTTTGGATCATTCGTAGCAATGATTCCGCCTTTATCTACGCAGAAATCCTTCGTCAGGCTGCCGATCAAAGAGTCTGCGAAGGAGAGTATTTCCCTCGCGACGGTCCAAACGCTCTTACCTGCGCATACTCTGTCCTGTTCAACTAGAAATTGCGCATTTTCAAGAACGCGCGTGCAGTCAATAATCAGAGGAATTGAATATTTGGAAAGAAGTGACTTTACGTCTTTCAGGTGCTGCATCGAAACGGGAGCGCCGCCGGCTGCATTGTTCGCCAATTCGATACAAACCATTGCAATCGCATCCGGGTTTTGCGCCACTTGCGCCTGCAGTGCTTCCCAATCCATGTTGCCCTTGTAATATCCGATCGAACCCAGATCGAATATTTCAGGGCTGGGTAGTTCCCTGGGTGTGAAATCTTTGTCAATCTGATGAAAAATGGTGCTGGGAAACAGCAGGTTCTGGAGTACGACACCTTTCTTGGGCCACGCTCTGAAAAAAACATCTTCCGCAGCCTGGCCTGAATCGGTGAGCACAAAACGATTGAAGGGAAATACTGACCTCAAACTCTCGTCTACGCTCGCTGGCTGCTGGAATTGCCCATGCAGCTTACTCATCTGGGCGTCGATTGCTGGCATTCGCAGTTGCGCCCACGAATCGGTTTTCAGATCAAACTCGACATGTTGATGCGCAATATTGATGGGATTAAAACCAGAGTCCTCTAAAGTCCGCCATCTTCCCCGAGCCTCCTGCGCCATGTCCGGACTCGGCGATGGAGGTTGAAGGGAAGACGGGCTTTTAACTGGTTCGACAGCCGCTTCCGGCTGCCTGGACACAGGTGCATCGCAATTCTCTTCCTCTGAAGTCTGGTTCTTCAAAGGATCGGCAACCATCATGATGAGGTCTATGATATTGTCCGCATTGCCGCTCCCTTCAGGCCGACAAAGAAAGATATTTTGGTTTTCTGGACGAAACTTATTCTTGAATTGGAAGTTGCCCTCGTCATTGAAAACCTTCTGCTCGCGTAAATCATCCAGAATCTTGTCAATCTCTGGATCTGCATGTGGGGAAGTGCCAAGCTTGCACCCAAGTGTTGCGCCCAGGCTCAGCACACTCCATCCTTCAGCGGCAAGGATTTTGATGATATGAACAATCGCGAATTCCATGCCTCCCAGGGGCATATCTGGCAGGTAGAATTCCAGGTCCATTAGGTACCCGTTTTCCTCCGCGCACATCGGGGTAATAAGGATGACGCTTTGCAGAACATCATCCAGGTAGGTCAGGAACAGGCGGTGCTCGGAAGCCAGTGTTCCTGCCAGAACTTCTTCTTTGGCTTGATGGATCAGTGGATTGACCATCGTCCTTGGCTCGCACCACCTGTCGATGATCAATCCGATCTTCTGATCTGTGTCAGGATTTGATCCGCAGCGATATTCTTCCGTTTTAACGTTTCCTGATTTTTCAAACTTGGACACCTGATACCGAAGACGGCGCATCGCTCCGCCTTCGAGCGTGAACTCTTTGATGTTCAATATGCGCTGTCCCACACCAAACGGTGTCGCAGAAAACGCGACGCCGCTCACTGGAGGAATTTCCCTGTCGGACAGGATGTTGAGCTGAAATTTCCTCGAGACGCAATATTGGTAGATCTCTTCCAGCAGCACCGGTAAGTAGTCGTCCGGACCAGTGTAGGCGTACACCAGGACAATTTCTTTGTTGCGGCTGTAGTTGAAATACCCTTGTTTCGAGCCGCCAATGAAAAGGTTCGGTGCTATCTTTCTTGTTCCGCGTGAAACGCTGCTTTCCCGCTTGTGCCGCGAGTAAAGTGTCTCCACCACTTCCTGCAATTGAGGATGCGCCCACGCTTCCTTTTCCCGTATACGAATAGCGCCGGTTGGTTCAGGATGTCTGGGTTGAGTTGCCGAAGGAATTTGCTCACGTTCAGCGATCTCAACCGGCCTTCCTTTCCGTCCATTAGTATGGGCACAGCCATTGGTTCGACGAGCGAAACCGTTGCCGCCATGCAGTTCTGTGGAAAATTTGCTGGCGAGCGTCGGTTCATGTTTGGAAACAAAGTAATTCGCGAGATCGCTGATGGTGAAGTTTTCGAAGAGGAGACTCTTCGGCAAAGTACCAAAGTCAGCTTCCAGCCTTCTGATGATCTTCAGCACATAGAACGAATCGATTCCCAGTTCGCCGAACGGAGCGGAAGAATCCAGATCTGCACTCAAATCACCAGACACTTCGGAGAAAAGCGACTTTAGGTACGATTCTGTTAGTCCTTGCAACCGTTCCTGATCAATCATTTTCAACCACCTGGGTCAGATTCAATGAGCAGTCCGCTTTGCGGCCAATCAATTCGTATGTGTTGCTTTAGGAGAGTGCTGAATTGCGGGGCGGCGAAGGAAACAATGAACGCGGCGACCAGATGAAGTTCAGATCTTGATTGTTTTCCACCGGCCATCGTTCCAGAGCCTGGTAATCAGAACAGTTGCAAGCACGCTGTAGGCTATCTGGGCCAACCATACTTGCAGAAGGCCGAAATGTTTGTACGGTCCAAGAAACCACACCAAAGGCAGGAAAAGGAGCCATTGTGTTGATAGAGAGATAATCATGATTCGCTTGCCATCACCAAGGCTGTTTAATGTGTAGCCAAAAATATAAATAAGACTGAAGATGCCAGCCGTGGCGCATACAAGCCGTAGCGGAAGATTGGCTATCGAGATGGTGTATGGATCAGAAAGAAAAAGGGACAGAAGAACTTTGGGAAACAACAAAATGGGTACTCCGAGAAGACTGATCCCAATGACCCCTAATTTTGCCGCCGACCATCCCCATCGGGCAGCTCCTGCAAGATCGCCTTCGCCCACAGTTCTGCTCACCAGCGTTGCAGAAGCCATTCCCAATGATGTCGCCAGAATCTCCAGCACCATAGAGATTCTAACCAGAACATTGGCAGCTGCCAGTTCTGCTGTTCCCACCTGCCCAACCATCCGCAGAAAGACGACATAACCGCTCGCAAAGAAAAACTGAGCAACATTAATCGGTAGAAGCATTCGAAAAATCCGCTTGATGACCTGCCAGCCCGGTTTAGCGGTTAAAAATCCATCGCGCGGAAAGCGGTTGCGAAGAACCACGCAATTGATGATGACGCCCACATAAAGCGAAATTGCTGTGCTGACAGCAGCTCCTGTAGATCCCAGGATCGGCGCACCAAAATGACCGAAAATGAGAGCATAGTTCAGAACCGTATTAAGACCATTCATGAAGAGGATGATCAACATATAAATTCGCGGCTTCTCGATCCCCGTCCAATGTCCGCTAAAGGCGTTGTGCATTCCTATGGCAGGAATACCGAGACACAAAATGCTGAGGAACGGCGTCCCAATCCTGGTCACCTCTGGATCAGACGAAATAAGTGGGAAAAAAAATGGGATCGCCAGATAACAGATCGCTGCCAGAGGGGTCCCCAACGCTAATGCGATTAATAACCCGCCATTAAGGGGTAGACATCGGGGTTCGTCCGATCCTTCTCCTCTTCTGCGCGCGACTATACCCCGTACACAGGATGTCAGGCCAATCACCGGAGCCTGGAGGAGCCGCACGCTGAATGCAGAGAGTCCCAAGGCTGCCACTGCCTTGGTCCCCAGTCTTCCCACCATGATGAGATCAATCACGGTCATCATTAAGATTGATCCCTGGGCCAGCATCAGAGGAAATGCCAGCCTGCTCAACGTTGCCGTATGTTCCCCTTGCGAAATCAGTGGGCGGCTCTGTACAGGCAATGTCGCTGGAATTGTTTGAGCTTGTGACATAGATGGCAGAGCATTCCGTCGCCGATTCTTACGCCTGTTGATTACCTGGCTTCACTGATGGTTGTCGAGTCACTGTTCTTCTCTTTGATGAAGTTGAATTTCGCATTTTGATATTTGTCTTTGGCTACCCAGGATTCCAGGTGCGTGAGTATGTAATACATGCTTTTTGGCCGTTTCATGTTGTACAACACGCTTGGCATGTATCCACCCGGGTCCATATTATTTTCGATCTGGATTTCGACCTGGCCATTCTCGAGTGGCGTAACACGCCACTTGTTGTTCAGGTTCGTCATGCGGAGATATCCTTCTCGGGGCGGAACTTTGTCCGCCATACCGGTTACAATAACCACAACTTGTTTGGTATTGGGATTCTGGTATAGCTGTGCACCAGTCACAAAATCTCTCTTGCCAAATGGGGAGAAGTCGTATTGAAAATAGTTGTACTGGAGCTGCTCTCCAGCTCGCTCGATTTCGTACGACTCGGTGCAACCCTGGATTTTGCACGCGTCAGGATCTGACATCCATGCGATGACGCCGGGTAGTGTGGAGTGAATTCTCCCCGTGGCCTTGAACTGTAGCAACTCGGATCCTGGAGCCTTCAGGGAATAGACTTTTATTCCATCCTTTTCCAGCACCAGTTCCCATTGGTTAGAACCGGAGAGTTTCCAAATCAACTGTGCAAAAAAAAGCAGGACTATGAGAGATACGGCCCCACGGAACAGGATTTTGCCGATCCTCTTGCCCCATGATTTCGACGGCACCCTCTGACTGTCGCTTTTTTGTTGTTCCTGTGTCGCGGGCTGTGCTGATGTCATGATTCTTCTCCAGATTTTGTGTTGATATCAAAACATAGGATTGATGGCGGCTTTTGGTCCCACATTGCTGAATTCTGCCAGCCTAGAAAGGGTTGGAGGCGGCGGAGAGAATTGCACTCCCGATGATCTGCCTTGCGGGCAGACGCCTTGCTGTCTTGGCTACGCCGCCCTTCACTGACGGACACGAATCTCAAGTGTGTTGCTAATCTGGAATGCCGATGGCGTTGGCAGTAAAGATAACGCCGGTCATCGTCTTTTTTATCGTGCAGCTACTGCAGCCGAAGCGCACTCCTCTTTCTTCTCTTCCTGCTGAATCTGCTGTAGCAGTTTTGTAAGCACATTTCCCGGCCCAGTTTCAGTGAATTGCATGACGCCCTGGCTGATGAGAAAGCGTATCGTCTGAACCCACTGGACTGCCTTGGTGATCTGCTGTACCAGCATTGACTTGACAGATTCTGAGGCGTCACGAACTGGATATGGCTGGGCAGTCGCATTGGCAATTACCGGTATTTGTGGCGTGGCAAAGGACAGGGGCGACAGAAAATCTGCAAATGCTTTCGCAGCATCTGCCATATATCTTGAATGAAAAGCAGCGCTGACCTGAAGAGGCATAAACATCCGCGCACCGCCCTTTTCAAAAACCGGCCCGGCTCGCTTGATGTCCTCGACCGGACCCGATAGAACAACTTGCGACGGCGAATTGAAGTTTGCGATGCCAATACTCGATAATCCACTATCCCTAATTAGGGTTTCGACTGCGCCGGCGCTCATGCCGATGACTGCTCCCATGGCTCCATTCCTGGCTTGTGCCATCAGTTCGCCGCGTTTTTTTACGAGGCGCAGCCCGGTTAGAAAATCGACGACACCGGCCGCGAGCAATGCGTTATATTCGCCCAGGCTGTGACCCGCCAAATAGTCTGGACGCACCCCCTGGCTGACGGCCTTGTAGTAGTACAGGGCATTCACCACAAAGAGACATGGCTGGGTAAACTGCGTTTCTTTGAGGCGATTCTCCTGATCCTCAAGACACAGTTTGCGCAGTGAATAACCAAGGATTGCGTCCACATCCTTTTCGACCAGGGCGTATTCGCGTACGTCGTCGAATAAATCCTGCCCCATACCGCGTCTCTGGGAACCTTGTCCGGGAAATATGAATGCAATCATCGGAACTCTCCTTAAATTAGTTTCTAATCGCGGCAAGTATGGCCGCCAGATTCTTCTGATCGAAACCGAAGGGCGTCAGGATTGCATGCGCCGCTGACCTTGTATTGGATGGCATCGTGTATTTCAGGAATGTGGCCAAGGTTCCGGCGGGCCCAACGTCGATGTACCGGCGCGGTCCCTGTTGTTCCAATCGCGCTGTGGTTTCGCGAAATAGAATCGGGCGGCGCGCCACATTCCAGAAATAACCGTCACTGAGGCCAGAAAGAATTGTGGCGTGATAGCAGCATGCCAATGGCAATCGGCCATCTTTGCCTGGGATTGACCGCATGAAAGATTCGAAAGGAGTTTTCGCATTGTCGATCCATTGAGAATGAAATGGGTAGGAGACCGGGAGCCGCTGATAACCTATATTGCGCCTGTCTAAAGCAGCTTCGATTTGCGCGAGTTCTGCATATTTTGCGGATACGACGAAGTGCGAAGAGAAGTTGATCGCCGCTAATTCGCAGCGCCCTCTGAATAACTCGTCGGCAAACAGCGCCGGATCGGCGAGGACCGCTGTCATTCCCCCGGGCTCGCAGCATTCTTCGAAGGCAATCGCCTGCCGTACTACCGCGCTCAAAGCGTCCTGAACCTCAATGAAGCCTGCCACAGTCGCAGCAGCAAAAGATCCCAGGCTGACGCCCATGACCATGTCTGGGTATACACCCGCCTCAATTAAGGTTTCAGCCAGCGAATATTCCACCATGAATATTGCAGGATGCGTCAGCAAAGTGCGGTCAAATGGATCTGCTTTGCCGTGCAGATCGGAATACAGGACTTCAACGACTGATTTCCCTGACAGCTGCCGCGGAATATCGTCCAGCCGGACCATCCAGTTGTGGAAGGTGTCATTCTTTTCGAACAACTCCCTTCCCATTTGGAAGTAATGAGATCCCTGGCCTGAAAACATGAAAACTATCTCTGGATCAGGCACCCAAACGTTCCTCTCTCTATCAATCGTGTTCATTTTCACTGCAATGACAAGACGATTTTGCTGAATCATCAAATGGGACAGACTTCAATAACGGATCGAGCCGGTTCCATCCAGTTGATCTGTGATTCATTCAGCTCCCGGCGAACCAATGCATGGCAGGCGCCAAATTCTGTGGTCAACACGGGTGATTGGGCGGTAAAACCGAGGTGCCGGGTGAGCATAGAAGATCGTGCGTGCGCTGCAGGGTACAGAAGCCATCCTATGGAGAAGCCGTTGTAATGAATGACTGTCTCTTGGGCAGTCGCGATGAGCATCTGGAAGATGCCGCGTTTGCGATAAGGCTTAAGAATGGCCAGTTGGGCATAACGGGCTACTCTATCGTTCTCCCCAAAGCGAAGGTCATAGCGTTGGTGGGTTTCACGGTCCATGGTTGTGTCAACCACACTTAGTGTTCCTACAACAGCCCCATTATCTCGGGCCAGAAAGTGCCAGGCCCCGTTCTCCCCCGGTCCAGATAGAGGATCAAACTTGAATCCGTACTCGATCGTAAAAACTTGAGTTCTGACTCTGCGGATTTCAGACCACTGCTGGCTGGCCGTTACAGCTTCTATTCTGATGCTGCGGTCTTTTCCGGGTCTGGCCGTCAGAACGTACAAATGATCAACCGCCTCCTGCACCGTGTTGAGCCGTTCTCCAACCGCGTGTGGAATGCTCACTTTGAATGCCTCTTCTATTGCCAGTGACATCCCCATCCGATCGAGCGAGTCTGCGCCCAAATCTTTCCATGTGCAACTTTCCTTGATCGCTTGCTCTTGAATTCCCAGATGCTCACTGATGATGTGTTGCAAGCGCGCAAGAAGTTCCTGTTTCGATTCCATCAACCCCTCCCAATCTCAGAGCGCCATGTGGATGGCAGGCGACTGGCTCCTCCGATGATTTCCATGTACGCGCTCCGTCTTGCGAAGATCAATGAACGAGCGGGCAGGAGCATGGATTCACCTGCCTGCAGCCGCCGCGGATTGCTCCCACGGAAAAATGCCATATTCCACATAACGGATAATTCCATCCAAATTGCGCCTGTCCGCGAACATTTCCAGATTGGCGGCGACCGCCGGCGATTTCAATTCCTGCAATGGAAGGCCAATGCGGCATACGT
>JBARNL010000780.1:0-4927 GCA_049802955.1 Candidatus Angelobacter sp. | reverse complement strand
CATGTTCACATGACGCTCTTCTGGACGATCGTGCTTGGCGTCATCGGATCGATCCGGGGCGGCGCCGTTAGCCACATGTTCTCCCGCCCGACAAACCAGCGATTTCATCCCGCCGGTCTTATTTTTTCCACGCTGGGCGCGATCCTGGTCCTGTTCATTTGCTTTAAGCTGAAGATCCATTTTCCCGCGGTCAATCCGTTCTAAAAAAAGCCTTATCACTGATTTAGACGCACTGATACCAGAAATCAACCTTCCAGATAATCCATGAAGGAGTCCACGACTTCAGCTCCAAGGTTATTGGCTTGGCGTGTGGCGGCTTGCTCCACGTTGCGCATCAGGCCTTCAAGGTAGTCGCGCGAAGGGGAGATGCTGACGACGCCGAGGGTTGCGCGCTGCCAGAGATCGGTGACGTCGATCTCGGCGATGGAGATATTAAAGGAATTGCGCAGACGGTCTTTTAAGCTGCGAACGACCTGGCGCTTGTCTTTGAGCGAGTGCGCGCCCTCAATGCGCAGTTCAATCGTAAGGTATGCGATGGGCATTGGTAATCAGCGAAAAAAGCATACCGCGGATTTACGTGGATTCATGCGGATTTTAAAAACAAGCCGAGCGCCGCTGAGCATTCCAGCCGAGCCTGCATTCATTGCATACGTTGGATACTCTGGCGGAACCCTTGGCTCTTAAATAATTTCAAGCCGGCAGCGGTAAGGCGGCTGAGTTCGGCGAAACATGCATCATCGACTGTGGTGAAGTTGAAGCAAGCCTTGCCCTGCATGCGCTTCTTCAAGGCCGGCGACATGCCCTTGAGCAGCTCTGGCGCGCTATAGACAGGCAGCAGATGAAAGCTCACGTAATTTTTGCCGGTCCGCAGGCCGGCAAAATAGAGCGGCTTGCCGCGATGGAACATGCCAGAAATTTCCGTGTGGTAGTTTCCGGGCTTATCTGTCTGTACGCGAATGTCGCCAAGGAAGGGCTCAAGCACCTGCTTGCGCAGGGCGGTGAAGACGGTAGCGAAGTCCGGTTTAGCGGTCTTGCTGGGCGCGGTTGCCGATTTCCTTTTTGCAAGTTTCACGGCTGGCATGATCGCAGCAGTATAGCGAAGTTATGGACGCACTAAAAGATGGATGCGCTAAAGACGAATGCGCTAATAAGAAAAAGAGGAGCGGAATTTGCCCCGCTCCTCAGATTCAAATTGAGACCCTGACTGTCAATCTCTGTCGTGGTCGTGATCGCGATCAGGCAGGGACTTCATGTACTCGACCAGATCAGCCTTTTCGCCGGCATTCAGACCCAGGCCCTTGCAGGAGTCATAGTGATCCACAACATCCGCCAAGGTGGCAAAGCGGCCATCGTGATAGAAGCCGCCCTTGGTATGTGTCCACAGGCCATTGAGCGGAGTGGTGCGGTAGCGGCCATCGGGCGCGCGATTGGCCTGAAAATCGTCAACGCAGACGTCCGAGGCCAGATGCATGTTCCATCCCGGCTCGGTCATAAGCGGCTGGACATGGCAACTGCTGCACTGCCCTTTGCCATTGAACACTGCCTTGCCGCGTGCAGCGGCCGCGCGATCAAAGCTGCCCGCAGGCGCCGCCGGCGCAGGAAGAGAGAGCTGGTAAAAATGCAGAGCTGCCAGCTTGGATGTGATTTGATCGTCGGCATTGGTTACGTGCCCGAATCCGTTCTTGGCGGCCACGGGAAATTTGGCGGCATCGTCCAGACGCGGATCAAAGAAGTTGCCTTTGCCGTGCATCTCAAGATTGGCGACGAACGCGTTCCAATACGGTACGGAACCCCATCCGGTGAAGGTATGCAGGTTCACGCCTGCAAGCCCAAACGCCGGAGGAATGAGCGTCGCGGCAGTTTTGCCGTCGGGACGGAAAGCTTTTCCGTCCATAAACAGCTCAGCGTCAAACTTGCCCGGCCCCCAGCTAGCGAGAACAGTCTTGACGGTTGCCACATCCACGCCCAACACGTCGGCAACAGGCTGGAGATTGGGAGAAAGGCCGACAATTGCCCCGACGTTCAAGTCACGGTTCGCCCAGCCATCAAGGCGATGGCCGATGCCGGGAGCAAATGCGTTGTCCACCGTGGAATGGCAGAGCGCGCACTGTATGCCCATGGACTTCAGCGTGCCGTCAGGATTGAAAAATCCAGTGATGCCGATAACGGCATTCAATTTGATCAAGGCCAGAGTGACCGCTGGATCATTGAGGTCAACCTTACCGGCAGCGATTTGCTGGACCAGCGCCGGCGGAAGCGCATCTTGATCAACTTTCAGCCCGACGGCCAGCGCTGTCGCTGGAGAAACACCCGGTCCAACGCCGCCATGCTGCGCGCCTTCAATCGCTTTGTGCAGTTGGAGCGCGCCGCCCCAGAAGTCCTGGTCGCCGAAGGTATCAAAACGGAAAATGTTTTTGCCCTGCTGGGCGAGTTGTTCCGCCTTGTTTTGTTTTTGTTCAGAATAAAGAGTAAGCGCGCCAATAAGCGCCACGGCAATCATGAGGGGGAATCTGATTTTTTTCACGGATTTACGCCTCTGCTGTTCGGGATTTTGGAAGGCTGCCGGAAAAGCTCTTCAGATGGCATGGAGTTGCCAGAACACGCTTTGGTGACAGAGAAAAACTGAATTATTCGGATTGCGATGTAAATGCCTGAAGATATTCGGCTTTCAGTTCGAGTGACGGCTGAGACGCTGGTAAACTGCTGCGCCGGAGACAAACGAATGCCTGCCACGAAAAAACAGCGCACGGGTTCAATGTATGACGTACACCCCAGCCTTGGCATGTACCACAGCTCGCTCACAGCCTTGAAGCAGGAAAACCGCTCGCACGCTGGACGAATGGATCCAGTTAGTGCAAAAGAAAGCTCCGGCGACAAAGAAAGAACGTCGCGCATGGCTCAAGGCAGAGCACGGCCTGGGTATGAACTATGCGTGGTGGATCGCCGAACAATTCGTGGGTAAGGACGATGACGGGAATCCTGAGACATACCTTCGGCAGGCGGAAGAATTTGTGGACAGCATGTATTCGGGCGGGAAAGAGCCTCTGCGTCCGATTTATGAAGAACTTCTGAAGCTGGGACGCAGCCTGGGCAGCGACGTGAAAGCGTGTCCGTGCAAAACCATGGTGCCGCTGTACCGCAAACACGTTTTTGCGCAGATAAAGCCGACCACGCGCACGCGCATCGACCTTGGACTGGCGCTGAAGGACACAGAAGTTCCAAAACGGCTCATCGATACCGGTGGTCTGGCCAAGAAAAACCGCATCACTCATCGGATTCAGATCCCGTTAGTAAAAGATATCGATGCTGAAGTAAAGAAGTGGCTGAAGGCGTATGAGATGGATAAGTGATAAGTAATGAAGATTGCCAAAATCGCCGGAATTGCCAAAATTTGGCAATTGAAAACTACTAAAGAGTCAGAGCATGAGCAGTTCCCGCGCGACGACAAAATCGAATGAGGGCGAGATCAAACGTGCGGCGAGTCCGCTACAACAAGTGCGTCCGCGTTCTCAACGGGGACGTAAGCTCTCAAGCGGTTTGTCGCGAAGCGACCAGAAACAAATGAAAAGGCCGTCCGGCAACAGGACGGCCTTCTCTTTCAAGGGAGAATAGTTCCAACGGAGTTCGAAAAAGACCATCAGAACTTTCTGGCGAAATCTTATTGGCCAGAGAAAGGCAGTGTCAAGGGATTTTTAGATAATAAATGCTTTTGTTTTCAGCTACTTAGCAATCTTATCAACATGGTCCCGCAAATGACAAAAAATGTCATTCTGGAGGGTTATCGTGGCCCTAAACAACTCTTTTTCAGTTACTTAAACGCTCATTTCAGATTCAGGCGGATGATCTCAACCGACTCTGGACGGCTGAAAAACAGGTTTGGGAACATCCGGTTGGCCAGGATTCTTATGCCGCCAAAGACGAAGCCAAAAATCAGCGCGGCCAGTACCGTGATGACACACAACATCACCAGGGCAAAGACAAAACCGGCGCGATCTTCGGCAGGTTTGGGTTTTGTGGGCTGCAGCGGCATTACGTCGGCGTCGTAATTCACTGAAGCGAGAAGAGACTGCGCTTCATCGGCTGGTATGTTGCCATTCACCGCGACAACATACGGCCCGGTGCGCTTAAAGTAGAACGGTCCGCCGGTAAGTGAAGCGGCTTGCATGGCGTCCATGCGCTCTCTGGCAATTTGCGGAGTGGGATAGCCCACCAGAGTTACCGATGCCTCACCCTGTGAAGTCCGGTATTTGCCGATGGCCACTTCCGGACTCTTGCTGAAGTCGATGAGTTGTGCCGGGATAGGAACGCCAAGACGCGCCAGCGCTTCTGGCCCGATAATATAGCGGCTGCTGTTGCGCATGAGCGACTGTGAAGGAAGATTCGCGGGAAGCGTAGGCAGCTTCCCGCTCTCGCTGGTCAGCCGTGGCAGAGCGTCTGCCAATGAGCGCAGATCGGCGGCGGACATGGCGCTGAGATGCTCTACCGATACATCGAAAAGAATATTGCCCTTGCAGAACAGAATCCGTGTGTTGCTGGAAGCGCCGCGGTCACCAATTTTCTCTACTTGCATCTGCGGCTGGACGTAATAGGTGAACGCCCCAAACGCGCCTGTGGCATCGTTGAAGCGGGCGGCCTTGATCTGCATTTTGCGGCCATTGCGGCTGTAAGAAGCGGTTTCCAGATCGGTGAAGCCGTATTCCTTGAGGACAGGCGCGTCGGTTGCATCCGCCGCAGCCGGATCTTTGGAGACCTTCACGCTTTGGGCATCGATGTGCCAGCCGTTAAAGGCTTGCGGCAGAGGACCGGCGGGAGCGGCCTTTGACTGGGCGGAGACTACTGTCGCCAGCAAAAAAAGAACCAGGGAACAACGCACATAGGTTGACTTAAAGAAGGCAGAAACCATCACTTTTATTAGACACCATAGGGT
>JBARNL010000779.1:0-5178 GCA_049802955.1 Candidatus Angelobacter sp. | reverse complement strand
CTGTTTGGCTATAAAGCCGCGTTTGAGGCCTACATCAACGTGCGCGACGAGAAAGAGTCGGCCCGGCTGGCGTTCCTGGGCGAGCACCTGCAGGAGATCGAAAATAATCTGCCGGAGGATCCGCAATACCGCGTTGCAAAACTGGGAGCGGCGGCGCCCATCCGCGTGGTGAATGAAGTTTTTGCCGCCGGTGACGGCAATCACGGTGTCCAGACCGCGGCTTACAACCTGCCCAATGACGATAAAGTGGTGCAGCAAAAGGGCAGCAAGCGCGTGATGCTCAAGAATATTCAGGAGGCAAAATTCAAGTCCACGCTGGAGCCGATATCGAAAGTGGTGCTGCAGCCGGCGGCGCAGCAGGACCTGAGCTTTGAATTGTTCTTCACCCACATTGTGGCGCATGAACTCACGCATGGCCTTGGTCCGCACCAGATCAAAGTCAACGGCCGCGATACCAATCCGCGCCTGGAGTTGAAAGAACTTTACAGCGCCATTGAAGAAGCCAAGGCCGACGTGACCGGGCTCTTTGCGCTGCAATACCTGATGACGCAGGCCGACAAAGGCGCAGGCCCGCAACCGGCTCCGCTGCCGCACGGGCCTGAAGCTGAGCGAAGGCTCTATACAACATATCTTGCTTCGTCTTTCCGCACGCTGCGCTTCGGCTTGCAGGATTCGCACGCCAAAGGCATGGCCGTGCAGTTCAATTATTTTTTGGATAAAGGCGCGTTCGTCGCGAACTCTGATGGTACTTTTAGCGTGGACCTGAGCAAGATCAAAGACGCCGTCGCGGGCCTGGACCACGATCTGCTCACGCTGGAAGCCACGGGCGATTACGACGGAACGAAGAAGCTAATGAGCGAGATGATGGTGCTGCGCCCTGAGGTGCAGAGAGCGCTGGAAAGATTGAAGGGCGTTCCGACGGACATTGAGCCGGTATTTGTGACTGCGAATAAACTGGCAGGCACAGCGAAAGCGTCCTCAGGCAAAGCAGCCAAGAAAAGGTGAGCCTGATGTTTGAATACGGCATCCTATTAACGAGGGTAGAAAATGCAACCACTCGTCCCAAACACGGATGACCTGATTAGCGTTCTGGATCGTGTGCTGGATAAAGGGATCGTCCTGGAATCGTGGGCACGTCTCTCTTTGCAGGAATCCGGCTTCAGCAACGCAGATTCCAGAATTCCTTCTGGCTCCAGAATTTCTGTCGAATCCTCAGCCGTGTATGTGGGCTATGGCAAGAGAGGCACGTGGCGGGAAGACCTGGAACCGGAAGATTTGTTCCCTTTCTGGCGGCGCGAGCTTTGGAGCAAATGACTCCCTCGTGCGCAGCCCCAAAAAAGCGAAAATCGCCTTGTTGACTTTTTAGTTATGTGGCGATATTCTGCGGTTACACGGGAAAGGAGGGCGATCCAACATATATGAAGAATTCTGATTGTAGTGGTATACGTGAGGTGGCTGAGGCTTAAGGCGTGAGTCTTTAAGTCCTGCACGAAGTTGTGATTCGTATAAGGCCTCCGCGCCTTCAGCCAATCCCAACAGCTTACCGAGTAACCCCGCACCAAAGTGCGGGGTTATTTGCTTTTACGGGGGAGGGTAGCTCTTTTTGCGGTGGAACAATCCTTCAGGATCGCCCGGCGGACATGGCTTTAGCCCGCTTTTTCAACGGCATAGCCGGTTTGGGATCTGACTTGGTTTTGCGGAATAAGTCCCTGATGGCAAGGCCAAGCAGGAAGTAAACTTCGCGATCGGTAACGATCTCGTAAAAGACCTTCATCGCACGCCAGATTCTCATTCCTGCCTCGGCAGAGTGGCCAAAAATAATCAAGAATAGTTCAGATGCAAGAGTCTTAATCCAGAGTTGCTGGTTTTTCCGGGAAAGATACGAAAAATAGAGAGATTTTGGCGAAGAAAGGCCGTATAAACCCGGATTTATTGGGCGGTGCGCTTTTCGCGCCAGCCTATCCAGATAGCAATTGCCAACTGGAAGAAAATGCCGCCCGTCGTGTCGATAAGGACATCCCGCAGGCTTGGGCCGCGTGAAGGTACAAACATCTGATGAAATTCGTCGAGCGCACCAGCAGTTATGGCCATCAGCAGCGCCAGCAGGCTCCAGCGGAATGTCCATCGCGGAAGCGCGGGCAAGGTAGCGCGCCAGGAAAAGAATGCCAGCGCCCCAAGGAAGCCATAGCTGCAAAAATGGGCTGACTTGCGGACGAAAAAATGGATCTCCTGGAACTGTTCATCGAACCTTGCGCCGAACAGCGCATGCAAAATCCTCAACAGCACGGAGCCGGTATGCTCGGCGGAGAACGTGTCAGTGGAAAAAAGCGCAAGCACGCAAAGCCAGATCAGCGTAGGAATCCACGCGCGCAGTTTGCTGGGAGAAGCGGCGGTTACAGGCTCATGAACGGCTGGTAATGACAATTTTCTTCCGCCTATTCCAGCCTGTAATTTGGAGCTTCACGCGTAATGATCACGTCATGCACGTGGCTTTCTCGCAACCCCGCGCCGCTGATGCGGATGAACCGCGCTTTCTGTTGCAGCTCAGGAATGGACTTGGTGCCGCAATAGCCCATGCCGGAGCGCACGCCGCCCACAAGTTGATACACCATTTCCGCCAGCGTTCCACGATAAGGCACGCGGCCTTCAATTCCTTCCGGCACAAGCTTATCCAGGCGATTGCTGCCGCGGTTCTCATCGCGGTTTCCCATGTTTTCCGTGGAAGCATCTTCAGTGGTCTGGGCGTAACGTTCACTCGATCCGGCGGCCATGGCGGAAAGAGATCCCATGCCCCGGTATGACTTGAACGAACGTCCCTGATAGAGAATTGTTTCTCCGGGACTCTCTTCCGTTCCGGCAAACAGCGAACCGATCATTACTACGCTGGCCCCTGCGGCAATGGCCTTGGTAATGTCACCAGAGAACTTGATGCCGCCATCGGCAATCACGGGAATTCCCGCGTCCCGGCAGGCGCGCGCTGCTTCGGCAATAGCGGTAATCTGCGGCACGCCAGCGCCGGTAACGATGCGCGTGGTGCAAATTGATCCCGGCCCGATTCCGATTTTAATGGCATCGGCTCCGGCCTTCACCAGCGCACATGCGCCTTCATGCGTGCCTACATTGCCGGCGAGCAAATCCACTTCCGGCAGTCTCGACTTAATCGTCTTAACCGCGTCAATCACGCGGCTGGTGTGGCCGTGAGCGGCATCAATGGCAAGCACGTCCACCTTGGCTTTAACCATTTCCTGCGCGCGTTCCAGATAATCGCCCGTTGCGCCGATTGCCGCTCCCACGCGCAGCCGCCCATGCTGGTCTTTGGCCGCGCCGGGATATTTCAATTTCTTCTGAATATCTTTTACTGTGATCAGGCCCTTCAGGTTGTACTTATCGTCCACTACCAGCAGCTTTTCCACGCGATGCTCATGCAGGATCTTCTCCGCGTCTTCCAGCGTAGTGCCTACCGGTACCGTGATCAGATTGTCCTTGGTCATGATTTTGCTGATCAGGATGTCAGTGCGTGTTTCAAATCGTAGATCGCGATTGGTAAGAATGCCGACGAGTTTTTTATTCTTGGTTACCGGCACGCCGGAAATCTTGTAGCGGCGCATTAACTCCAGCGCGTCGGCAATTTTGTGGTCGGGAGAAAGGGTGATCGGGTCCATGATCATGCCGCTTTCAGACCGTTTAACCTTGTCCACCTCGTCAGACTGTTCTTCAATCGACAAGTTTCGATGCACAATTCCCAGCCCGCCTGCCTGTGCAATAGCAATGGCCAGGCGAGATTCTGTCACTGTATCCATGGCGGCGCTGATAATGGGGATATTCAGACGAATGTTCCGCGAAAGCTGAGTTTGCGTGTTTACCTCAGCGGGAACAACATCAGACAGCGCGGGTAAAAGCAACACGTCATCGAAGGTCAGTGCCTCTGGCACAGGAAAATGAATCATGTTTTGTCTCGTCAGGAGGGACTAAGAAACTATTGTAACTGGTTTTTCCGCATCCCGCAGGGCCCGCTGCCGGATGGGAATTCATTTCAACCCAAACAAACGAAAGTAATATTGACCAAAAAGAGACCAGCCGCGATACTCGAAAGGTCATGGAACCAAAGCAACTCACCCCAATTGCACCGGCTGGCGGCCCCGCCCTTGCAACTGCCCCTGAAAAGCGTCATGAAAAGCGGCTGCATCTTGCCGTGCCCGTAAAGGTGTTTCCAGACATTGCCAGCATTGAATCGCAAAATTGTTGCACGTATGAAATTTCCGCCACCGGAGCGCGACTGGTAATGCCGCCGGGCATCAAGAGCGTAGGACAGACCATCTGGCTGCAGCGCCAGAACCGCCGCGCCCGCTATAAAGTGGCATGGATTGGGCAGGAAGGCACCTCACTGCATGGCCAGGTCGGTGTTGAAAGCCTGGAACCCGGCAATGTGATCTGGGAGCCGGAAATCAAAGCCCGGATCATGCGGTCTTAAGTTTTCACGCTCGACCTTCCAACCTAAATCGTTTCGACTGCTACCTGCTTTGGACCCATTATCTATTTTCCGCGTTTACTGTTCCGGGCGATTTTCCTTTCAATCAACTTTCGATCGATTGCTTTTTTGATCGGCATTCGGCAATCAGCCCGCCATTGTGCAACCTTTTGCCACGATCAGCTAAATATCCCATTGAGCCTAAGTAAACCGCCTTAGTGCATAGGATTAAGAAAAGCTCAACAATGGGCCACCCCCAAAGTGTGACCGAATGGCCGAAAACTATCCTTATATAGTCCGCTGCAATGACTGTGATTTTGTAAGCCAGGTCTATCTGGAAGAACAGCAGGCGATGAATGAGCGCGACTTCCACTCGTTTGAAAACCTGCACTCCGTTTCAATCTGGCGCTACGCCTGGGAACAATGGACGATGGTGACGGAGTTGATGGGCGTAGAGTTGCATTAGTTTCTTTATCTCGAGCAAAGCGAGAGATCCCTATGGGCTTCGAGCGACTATCGGAGAGCGACAACCCTGTCGCCCTGAGCGCCGTGCGAGTCCGGACAAGCCGGGATAAGCGCAAGTCTGATGCGACATGCAAAAGATCGGACTCTTCGATGTTTCGACTTGCTCTGCCGAATTGCCGCTGATCCGCCCCACATGTTACCTTTAAAAATTCAGCTTTATGCTCCGTCCTTATCAGGGAATCGCG
>JBARNL010000778.1:0-2928 GCA_049802955.1 Candidatus Angelobacter sp. | reverse complement strand
AAGGGCATTGATGACTGCATTGAACAGTACCTGACAAATTACTCTGCCCGGCGTCTTTGAAGCGCTCTCAAATGAAGCGCTCTGAATGTTTTATCGATAGAGAGAATGTTTCGTAAAAACTAGATCTTGCATGCGAGGTTAAGAGCAGTGGCTAAAAACGTGCTTGTCACTGGTGGGTGTGGTTTTGTTGGATCGCATTTAGTAGATGCATTGCTGGCACACGGCCATCATGTGCGAGTACTGGATAATCTTGACCCTCAGGTACATGGCGACAAAATTCCTGACTACCTGAATCCTGATGCTGAGCTGCTGCGTGGCGATGTACAAGATCCTGCCGCGGTTACCAGGGCCCTAAAAGGGATTGAAGTGGTATTTCATCTGGCTGCCGTGGTCGGCGTTGGACAGTCAATGTATGAAATCTCACGTTATGTGGGCACGAATACCCTGGGAACGGCAGTGCTGTTGCAGGCATTATTAAGCCGCCGAAGCAAAGTACAAAAGCTGGTGATTGCCTCTTCAATGTCAATTTATGGAGAGGGGAAATACTCATGCGCAAACTGCGGGACTGTCACACCGCCATTGCGTCCCGCTGAGCAGCTCCAGAACAAGGAATGGGAGATGGTGTGCTTACAGTGCGGGAGCCAACTGGAGCCAATCCCAACCGACGAATCAAAGTCCCTTCAGTGCAGCTCGATTTACGCATTATCGAAAAAGGACCAGGAGGAAATGTCTCTCCTGTTCGGGCGGACTTACAACCTGCCGGTAGTTGCGTTGCGATACTTCAACATTTATGGCCCCAGGCAAGCGCTATCCAATCCATATACGGGCGTTGCCGCGATTTTTGCCTCACGGCTGCTGAACGGCAATCCACCCCTGGTTTTTGAAGATGGGAAGCAGATGCGCGATTTTGTGAGCGTCAATGACGTGGTGCGGGCCAACATTCTGGCAATGGAGCGTTCAGCGGGAGACGGTAAGGCTTTAAACATCGGTTCTGGGCAGCCGATTTCAATTTCAGAGGTGGCCAGCGTACTGGGAAATGCCCTGCATACCGGCATCGGGTGCCAGCTTACGGAGAAATACAGGGCGGGTGATATCCGCCACTGTTTCGCGGACATCTCTGCCGCAAAAGCGTGCCTGGGCTATAAGCCGCGGGTGCGATTTGCCGATGGCGTAAAAGACTTGGTGGGGTGGCTTGAGTCGCAGAAACCCACAGATCGGGTGGTGGAGGCATTTGCACAGCTGAACAGTTTTGGCTTGGCAGCATAGTGACTAACTATCGGGAAGGGGAAAATGCATAGAAATAAAAGGCGCTCTGTTTTGATATTTGGAGGAGCTGGATTTATCGGATCGAATCTGGCGCATTGGTTTCTTACTCAAACAGAGGCAAAAGTGCATGTTTTTGACAATTTAAGCCGGCAGGGAACGCACTATAACGCTGAATGGCTGAAGCAACTCGCGCGCAATTCCGATCGGCTCGAATTAACGATAGGGGACATACGGAACCGCTCTCTTGTGGAAAAGGCCGTTGCGGCGGCCGATGAGATCTATCACTTTGCCGCGCAGGTTGCGGTCACAACGTCGCTGATTGACCCGCGGCTTGATTTTGAAGTCAACGTGGAAGGCACCTTTAACATTCTGGATGCAGCGCGAAAGTCCCGGAAGAAACCGTTTCTGCTGTTTACTTCCACCAACAAAGTTTATGGCGATCTTGGATTAGGCGCGCCGGAACGTTCGGCTAAACGATATTTCCATCCCCATCATATGGGCATTTCTGAATCACAGCCGCTCGATTTCCATTCTCCTTATGGCTGTTCCAAGGGAGCGGCCGACCAGTATGTCCGCGACTTTGGCCGTATTTACAATTTGCCTGTGGTCGTTTTTCGCATGTCCTGCATTGCCGGTCCCCGGCAATTTGGCACCGAAGACCAGGGTTGGGTTGCCCACTTTCTTTATTCCGCGCTGCAGGGGAAGCCGGTAAAAATTTATGGTGACGGCCGCCAGGTCCGCGACGTTCTTTGCGTAAGAGACCTGGTCCGCGCCATGCAGGGCGTGAAAGAGAACCTTCCGCAAACTGCCGGGCAAATTTATAACGTGGGCGGCGGCCCGGAAAATACAACGTCTTTGCTGGAATTGATGGAAACAATCCGGAAACTCACCGGCGTGACACTGAGCTATTTCATGGACCGGACGCGCCCCGGAGACCAACTGGTTTACATAACCGACTACGGCAAGCTGAGAAGCCATATAGGCTGGAAACCGCAGATCGGCATTGAACAGACGCTCAAGTTGTTGCGGCAATTCTGGCAGGAAAATCAAGCAGTCACAATGCCGAGTGTTGCCGGCTATGCGGAGCCAAGCTGGAATAGCGTACCTGCATTGGAACGGGCGTCGTAAAGTCTTAAATACGTCGCGGGTCCGGTTCGGATAGGAAAGGCCTCAAAGCTCAGTCTCCCAGCTCTCATTTTAAGAATGGCTTTTGTGCTTTGGGGCTTCTCCTTTGCCTGGCTGTTTTGACTCCGGACCTCTGAGATATTTCTGCCACGCAAGTTTATTCGGGCCATCGCAAAAAGAGCGCTCTTGTTAGGCTTTTCATTTCCTGCATCAACTCTCTCCCATTCTGGGAATTGCAATTGCAAAAATTGCAGGTGAAACATTGAACCCGAGAACGATTCTTCTTAAGCTGGTTTAACCGGGTCGTGATCTGTTTTTCTATGAAAGAAATTGCAGAAACCGGTCCGCGATTCAGAGTCGCTCGATTCCCGTGACGTACGGCGAACCTGTCGGCAAGCCCGGCAATGGTCAGCAGCGTCAACGGCTTTGCCAGCTACTTTTGAGGTTCGGTCACCAACCGTGATTCCTCAGCTTGATCACTAACGGAGTTAAGAGAAGGTCAATTCAACTCAAATAAGGAGCAAACCATGTTCAAGC
>JBARNL010000777.1:0-1566 GCA_049802955.1 Candidatus Angelobacter sp. | reverse complement strand
TGCTTCCATTATTTCCTCGCCTGCGACCTCCGGAATCTTCCCAGTTTCCGGCAGCTCTTCACAGAAAAACTCCCGCCGGTCCAGAATCTTTCCTCCCCGCATGTGAAACACGTTCACCGCCAGCATGTCATTTTCATAGTGATAGCCAAAAACGTCCTGGTCATCGCCTTCTGCGGCCGCCATGCGCTGTTTTTCCTGGAGCTGCGCCACGGTTGAAAGCATGTCGCGATACCGCGCTGCACGCTCATACTCCTGCTGCACGGCGGCTTCTTCCATACGCACGCGCAGCGATTTCGCCAGATCAGTTTGCCGGCCTTCCAGCAAGAGCTGCACATCGTGTACCGCCTCCAGATAAGATTGCGGCGTAGTCAGGTCCTGCACGCACGGCCCAAGGCAGCGCTTGATGTAATACTGCAAACACGGCCGCAGGTGGTATCGCGAGAGATCGACCTTGCAGGACGGCACCAGAAAGCTGCGGTGGATGAGATCCACGATCCGGTAAGCCAGGTTCCCGGGAAAATAGGGGCCGTAATAATTGCTTCCGTCTTTGCGCAGCCGCCTGGTCACGTACACTCGGGGAAAGCGCTCGCCCAGCGTCAGCTTGATATAAGGGTAGGTCTTGTCGTCGCGCAGAAGGATGTTGAAGCGCGGTTTCTTCTGCTTGATGAGGTTATTCTCAAGCGCCAGCGCTTCTTTGTTGTTGTCGACAACAATATATTCAACGTCTACCGCCTCGCGCAGCAGGCTACCGGTCTTGGCATCGGCCTCGCCTACGCCTTCCTGGAAATAGGAGCGCACGCGGGCGCGCAGGTTCTTGGCTTTACCTACGTAAATGACCTCGCCTTCGGCGTTTTTATATAGGTAAACTCCCGGCCGGAGCGGGATTGTGCGGATTTTCTCTGTCAGATCCATCGCAGGAAAGCTGAGGCTTACTACCTAGATTCTTCCTGTAAGGCCCTGGGTGCGTAAAAATTCTACGGTCAGGCACTCATGCTGGGCCAGGGAAGACCTCTTGAAATCATCCAAGCTGCTGATTATAAATCATTTACAATTAACCTGTATCCGGCAGCGCATTGGCATGCCAGTTGCTCTTGTCTAGGGTGACTTTATAGGCGGCAACACCCTGCGCCGCGTCGGGTCTTAAGGAGCTTTCCCCATGAACTTGAAATCGAGCCTTTTGGTTCTGCTGGCCGGCACATCACTGATGGTCGCCACCGGTTGCACAACAAAGAATTATGTGCGCAAGCAGACCCAGCCAATCGTCGACAAATCCAACGAGCTTGACGCCAGAACGGCCAAGAACAACGCCGCAATTCACGATGTCGATAGCCGCGCAACCGCCGGCATTGCAGGCGCGAACACCAAGGCTGGCGAAGCCGATACCAAGGCGCTGGATGCCCGCAATCGCGCAGACCAGGCCCAGACCCTGGCAACGCAGGCCAATACCCGCGCTGACGCCCTGGCCAACCAGGTAGCCAATCTGGATAATTATCGCCCCGTGGCTGAGACTTCCGTTCACTTCGCCTTCAACAAAGCCGATCTGACCGCCAAAGCCAAGACCGCTCT
>JBARNL010000776.1:0-1828 GCA_049802955.1 Candidatus Angelobacter sp. | reverse complement strand
AACAAAACCCGCTCCGGCTTAACGCCGGGGCGGAGTTTATTTTTTGAGCGCCCACGTGGTTCCGGGATGCAGCGGTTCTAATCACGCCAGGGGTCCAGGCTGTGTAAAAACGCGAGTTTTTAGTCGGGACCCCCGACAAGGTGGCGCGAGGCCTACGTTAGGCGCGGATCGCTTCCATCAATCCGCCAACGCCCAGAATGCGCATTACCCGTTTCATGTTGTAGGCCAGGACGTGCAGCGCCATTTCGGTACCGACGTTCTTGAGTGTTTTCATCTGGAAGTGTGTGGCCCCCATCCAGGACTTTATCGTACCGAAGGGATGCTCCACAGTCTGGCGGCGGAGGCGCATTTTCACCGGGTTTCGATCGAGCCGTGCTTGCACGGCCTCAAGGACGGCTTCGTGCTCCCATCGTGAGATCCGCCGCTCTTTGCCTGTTGTGCACTTGCTCTTCAATTCGCAGGCCTGACAGGCAGCGGTCCAATAGCGACGCAGTGTCTTGCCGTCCTCTTCGTTGGTGTAGCGGTAGGTTAGCTGCTCGCCCGCTGGGCAACGGTAGATGTCGTCCGCGGTAACATAGACGAAGTCCTGCTTGCCGAAGCGCCCTTTGACGTAGAGGCCCGAAGTCACCGGCTTCGGCAGATAGACCGTGTTGCCGGCTTGCTCGCAGGCCACAATCTCCTCGCCGCTATAGTACCCACGATCGGCAACAGCCTCGATGGCCTCAGAACCAATCGCTGCGCACGCCCGCTCGGCCATGCGAGATAGCTGGCTCCGGTCAGAGCCAACATTGGTCACCTCATGGGCGACAATGAGATGATGCTTCGTATCGACGGCACTTTGCACATTGTAACCGACCATTCCGCTGCCCCGGCCACTTGTGGCCATCGATCGCGCATCGGGATCGGTCAGCGATATCTGTTTGTCTTCGGTCTGCATCATCTGGACGTTCAGTGCGTTCAGGCGTTGAATCTCCTGACGCAGCGTCGCAATCTTCTCGTTGAGCCGGGTGATCTTGGCTTGCGGTATCGCTTCTCCCTGGCGATCGGCGCTGTCGAGCTGCGAGAGATAGCGGGCTATGCTCTCGTCAATTTGCGCCAGCCGCCGCTGCATCTTGGCTTGGGTGAAGTTCCGGTCCCGCGTGTTGACGGCCTTGAACTTGCTGCCATCGATCGCAACGCTCGCCTCGCTGAACAGCTCAAGGCGTCGGCACAGCACCACGAACTCGCGGCAGACCTTGCGGATGGCCTCGCCATTGTCCCTGCGGAAATCGGCTATCGTCTTGAAGTCCGGCATCAGACGCCCGGTCAGCCACACCAACTCAATGTTGCGCTGGCACTCCCGCTCCAGGCGCCGGCTCGATTGCACGCGATTGAGGTATCCGTAGACGTAAATCTTCAACAGCGTCGCCGGATGGTAGGCCGGCCTTCCTGTCGCCTCTGGCTCGACGCCGCCAAAGCCGAGCCCCGCCAGATCGAGCTCATCGACAAAGACGTCGACCGCCCGGACCGGATTGTCCTCGCCCAAATAGTCATCTAACCGCTCGGGAAACAACGTGCTCTGGTTACGGTCATTGCCAACGACAAAGCGCGTCATCGAATTCTCCCGCCAAATCACGGAAGAATCATATCATCGGGGCGTGTTTTCACACAGCCTGGACCCAAAGCGGACATTCGGGAAGCCGTCCATTGGTATTTTTATGAGCCGGCAGCCTAGTGGCCGCGTGGTGGACTCGATCCTGACGTTGTAGACTAAACGCGCTAGTCTCCCAAAGCCGTCCATACAAAAGGAACGGCGAAAACATTAGGGAGAATCGCCATGTCATTGTTC
>JBARNL010000775.1:0-6792 GCA_049802955.1 Candidatus Angelobacter sp. | reverse complement strand
AATTAGCACTTAGCAACTAGCTTTTGACTCGTGAGCTTTGGCTTTTTTTGAACCAGCGGAGCTTGAGAAGCTAGGGAATCACAATAGATGTAAATTCTCTTGGGAACCAATGGCCTTTAAAATAATCATAATGATAGAGATCCCTCGCTCTGCTCGGGATTTCAGAACAAGAACTAATTGCCAATTGCTATGTCCATCAAAGCCAAACTCGAAGCAATAATTTACGCGGCGGAAGATCCCATCACGCTGGACCAGATGGCGTCGCTGCTCAAGGACGATCTGCTAGCACTCAAGACGGCTTTGCCGGCTCCTGAGGCGCAATCGGCAAACGAAGTGCCGCCTCCGCCGGAGAATGCGGAAGACCACCTTGGAGCGGTGGAAGAATCCGCACCACAGCCGGCGGCGAAGAAAACCAAGGAAAAATCCGAGAAAGTCGAATTGCGCGGACTGTTACGGCCCTACCTTGATGAATTGATCGCAGACTATGCGAATCCAGAGCACGGAATTGAAATCCGCGAAGTGGCGAGCGGCTACCGTATGTCAACCAAGCCAGAGCATCATGATGTGGTGCGCGCATTCTCAAAAAGTTTAAAACCGCCGATCCGACTCTCTTTGCAGGCGCTGGAAACGCTTGCCGTGATTGCCTATAAACAGCCAGTGACAGTGCCGGAAATCAGCGACATCCGCGGCGTGGACGCAGCCGGAGTGATTGGCACGCTGCTGGAACGCAAGCTCATCACCACCGCAGGAAGAAAAGCCGTTGTGGGGCGGCCGATGCTGTACAAGACCACCAAAGACTTTTTGATGCGCTTTGGCCTTCGCGACTTGACCGAATTGCCCAGCCTGGAAGAGTTTGAAAAGTTGGCGGCGGGCGAACTCCAGGATGAACTTTTTAGTTCTGGTGACAGCCCTGTTGCGGTGGCCGACGCAACCGGAACTCCGGGCGAAGACGGCGGCGTGGAACAACTGGAAGAAGACAAAGCCGAAGTCCCACAGAATGTGACGGAGCCTACCGTTTCATCCGACCCAGAGCACAACAAAGCCGACGAGCAAGTGGCCGACCAGATTGCCTCTGAAAGCACAGGCGGCTGAAATGCCTCCAGAGCGATTACAGAAGATCATTGCCGCCGCTGGGGTCACATCGCGCCGCAAAGCTGAAGAACTGATCACACAAGGCCGCGTAAGTGTGAACGGCCAAACTGTGACAGAACTTGGCAGCAAAGCCGATCTGCAAAAAGACCATATAAAAGTTGATGGCAAGTTGTTGCAAGGCGCGGAGCGCCACGTCTATTTGCTGCTCAATAAGCCAAAAGGTTATGTGACCACGGTGACAGATCCTGAGCGCCGCCCAACTGTAATGGACTTGATCAAAGGCGTGGGCGCGCGCATTTATCCCGTGGGAAGGCTTGACTGGTCAAGCGAAGGGCTGCTGCTGCTGACCAATGACGGAGAGCTGGCTGCCAAGCTCACGCATGCTTCCTCGCACGTGCCCAAGACTTATCTGGTAAAGGTTGCTGGACGCGCCAAGGAAGAAGGAATCGAAAAGCTGCGGCGCGGAATTAAGATTGGCGCCAAACCCGGGCCGCGCCGAATGGAAACCATCCACACTGCGCCAGCACAGATACGCCTGGTGAAGGACGCTGAAAATCCCTGGTATGAAGTGACATTGATTGAGGGCAAGAACCGGCAGATACGCCGCATGTTTGAAGAGATTGGCCATCATGTGGAAAAGATCAAGCGCGTGCGCTATGGTCCGCTCACGCTGGATGTTGAGCCGGGGCAGTTCCGCGAATTAAAGCCGGGAGAAATTGCTGGCCTGAAGCGCGCGGGACGAGGCGACAAAGCGCAAACACCAGAACGCAAGCCGCAATCGCGAAGCAGAGCCAGCACCCGGCGCAGTGAACACCGGCGGGAACGAAAACCAAGCCGATAATGTTCTTCATCGAACCAAGCTCAAATTAAACCTAAGACTTGATGCTGTCCTATTTTGGAATCAGGGCGCGCGACTTGCGCAGATAGCGAAGCACCTCTGCTTGTGGTACAAACTTCTGTTATCCCTTCTTCTCCGATGAAAAAGACTGTCCTCGATCAAATTCCGGAACACATACGCGCGCTGGCCGGATACGTGCCAGGAAAACCTTTGCGGCAGGCACAGCTTGAATCCGGCGTGGCGATGATCAAGCTGGCGTCGAATGAAAACCCATTTGGGCCGTCTCCGCTGGCGCTGGAAGCGATCCGAGAAGCGGCAGCCGAGGTGAATCTATATCCGGATAATGACGCCAGTGAGTTGCGGGAAGCGCTGGCGGCGCGGCATCAACTGGCGGCGGAGCAGATTTTTATTGCCGATGGCTCGCTGGGAATTCTGGATGTAGTCGCGCGGACGTTGCTTGTGCCGGGAACGAACTGCATCAGCAGCGAACGGTCGTTTATCAGCTATCCGATGATCACGCGCAGTATTGGCGCGCGATTCATTGAAATGCCGATGCGGAATGACGGTTACGATCTGGACGCGATTGCGGCGGCGATCGACGAACAGACGCGCGTGGTTATATTGGCGAATCCGAACAATCCTACGGGCACCATGTTTGATGCGGACGCGACGGAGGCTTTTCTTAATCAAGTCCCAGAGAGCGTGCTGGTGATTCTGGACGAAGCGTATTCCGATTTTGCCGAGTATTTTGCGCGTGAGCGCGGCATCACGTATTCGCGTTCATTCGATTATGTGCGTGCAGGAAAATTGAATGTGCTGGTGTTGCGAACATTTTCAAAAGCACATGGGCTGGCAGGCGTGCGGCTGGGATATGCGTGCGGGGATCCGGAACTGCTGCGATATTTTGCCCGGGTGCGAAATTCATTTTCTGTCTCTGTGGTAGCGGAAGCCGCGGGATTGGCGGCGATCCGCGACGCGAATCATATCCGCAAGACGGTGGAAAACAACGCTGTGGGCGCGGCATGGCTGATGGAGCGATTCAAAGAACTTGGCGTCAAAGCCATACCCACGAGCGCGAACTTTATCCACTTTACGGTGGATGAAGATGCCAACGCATTTACCAAGCGCATGCAGGCTGAAGGCGTTATTATCCGCTCACTGGTGCCGTGGGGCGCTCCGAACGCGATACGCGTGAGCATTGGCACACCGGAACAGAATGAGATTTTTATTCGCGCGCTGAAAAAACTGGTGTGCCAGACGGTAACCCCTTAGCGATTTCAACCACAAAGGACACGAAGAACCACGAAGAGGAGACACGGGTTTCTATGTGGCGCGAAAATCTCCTTTGTGGCTTATGTGCCCTTTGTGGTTAACTGACAAACAATGGTTTCCACTACATGGAATACCGCGGCGACATTGGGACGGCGCAACGTGCTTGCATCAATTGGCATGGTGCTGGTGGCGGTGTTCGTAGTGTTTGCGTTATTCGCGCCGTGGATTGCGCCACAGAATCCCAGCAACATCGATTTGCCTTCACGGCTTCAGCCTCCGAGCGGCGCACACTGGTTTGGGACTGACGAGCTGGGACGCGACATCTTTTCGCGCGTGATTTACGGCGCACGCATTTCCATGTTAGTAGGCAGCAGCGTAGTAGCGGGATCGCTGCTGCTGGGGCTGATTTTGGGATCGATTGCCGGCTATTACGGCGGACTCTCCGACAAGTTCTTCACCGTCGTCGTAATGAACGCGTTCCTCTCTTTTCCGGGCATCCTGCTGGCAATTGCGTTTGTGGCTTTTCTTGGGCCAGGAATTTTCAACCTGATCCTGGCGCTGTGCATCGGCGGATGGGTGGGATATGCCCGGCTGGTGCGCGCACAGGTGCTGGCAGTAAAAGAAAAAGAATTCGTCGAGGCAGCGCGGGCTCTGGGCGCGAGCGACTGGAGGATTGTCACTCGGCACATCCTGCCCAACATTATTCAGCCGGTAATCGTGCAGGCTGCAATCGGAATGGCAGGAGCTGTGCTGGCCGAGGCTACGATGAGCTTTCTGGGGCTGGGCGTTCCGCCGCCGACGGCAAGCTGGGGATCGATGCTCAATGATGGCCGGGCACATCTTTTTGACGCGCCGCACCTGGTGCTCTTCCCTGCCCTGGCCGTGATGCTGGCAGTGCTGTCATTTAATTTCATCGGCGATGCGCTGCGGGATTATATGGACCCGAGATCACGGATCGAAGCAGGATTGTGAATCTTTACCACGGAGACACGGAGGCACGGAGAAAAATTCTGAGAAGGCTTGAAGGCGACAGGTGATCATCGGCGTGATCTCGGATACGCATGGGCTGCTTCGTCCGGAAGCGGTGGAGTTGCTGCGGGGGTCGGAACATATCATTCACGCAGGCGATATTGGCGCCCCGGAGATCATTGCAGAACTTGAGAAGATCGCACCGATCACCGCAATCCGCGGCAATGTGGATACTCAGGCATGGGCGCGAAAGTTTGCAGAGACAGAAGTGGTGGAGCTGGGAGGGCTCTTTCTCTACGTCATTCATGACGGGAATGCGCTGGATTTGAATCCCAAAGCGGCGGGATTTACGGCGGTGATCAGCGGGCACTCACATAACCCGAAGCAGGAAGTGAGGGACGGCGTGCTGTATTTCAATCCGGGCAGCGCGGGGCCAAGAAGATTCAAGCTGCCGATCAGCGTGGGGAGATTGGCGATTATTGAGGGAAAGGTCAGCGCGGAGATTCTGGAAATCACGGTGTAAACTTGGCCGCGAATTAACGCGAATGACACGAATCAGGAAAATGAAAGAATTCGTTAATCATTAAGACCAGCCCTACAGATGATCTTGGTGATAGGGATCCCTCCCTTTCGCGAGAGATCCTTCGCTCCGCTCAGGATTTCGCCTGCAGGCTCCCGCTTCGCTCACGCCTGCAGAACGGCTCAAGCTCGGGATTTCAGAAAAGCTACTGCCGGATCCGCGGGTTCGCCAACGAGTAGAAGAAATCGGTGAGGAAATTCACCGCCACATATGTAAGGCCGATCATAAGGATGCAGCCCTGGACAAGGTAATAGTCGCGGCTGCTGATGGCGCTGATGGTGAGGCGTCCAATGCCGGGCCAGGAAAAAATTGTTTCTGTGACAATCGCACCCGCAAGCAGCGCGCCGAACTGAAGTCCCACGACCGTCAACACAGGCACCAGAGCATTGCGCAGTGCGTGTTTGTATACCACCACATTTTCTGACAACCCTTTGGCGCGGGCGGTGCGGATGTAGTCCTGTCCGAGCTCTTCCAGCATCGCTGTGCGGACCATGCGGGTAAGGATCGCGGCAAGCGCGCCGCCCATGGTGATCGCCGGCAAGACCAGATGAGCGAGGGTTCCGTAGCCGGAGACCGGCAGCAATCCCAGGCGGATGGCGAAAAACAAAATCAGGATAGGCCCGAGCGCGAAGTTAGGAAAGGATAGTCCCCATAGGCTTACGAAGCTGAGCAGGCGATCGTCCCAGCGGTTGCGGCGGCGGGCGGAGCGAACTCCTGCAGGGATGGAGATGAGCAGAGCGACAATCATCGAAGCGACGGTCAAAAGAATCGTCTTGGGATAACGCTGCAGGATCACGCCGGTGACAGGTTGGTCGAACCGGAGAGAACGGCCAAGGTCTCCGTGCAGAACGCCTTTCCAGTAATTCACATATTGCTGTGGCAATGGGACATCGAGCCCATAGGCGTGGCGGGCAGCTTGCACGTCGGTGCTGGCTGCGCCTTCTCCCAGCATCTGCTGAATGGGATCGCCGGGAACAAGATGGATCAGCAGGAAAACCACCGACACGACGAGCCAGATGACGGGAACCATGTAAAGCAGGCGGGTTGAGATGTAGCGGAGCATGCGGTTCAGAGTATCGTAGCAAAATGAGAGGGCGGAAGAGTTAGGTTGTGCTGGGCAAAGTAAGTGAGCAGTACTTGACTTGCTGCTGTAGCTTTCGTATTCCGATCAATGCCTTGGGGTGACATCGACGAATTTGTTCGTGTTTAGGACAAAAACATGGCGTGTGCCCTTTAATCTGGTCGCGCTGCAGCGCGGCCTTTATGTTGGGCCAAGTCCGCTTATCGACGGCCAGCACAGCCAAGAAATTTTGTGACATATCTGGATCTAATGCTTGCTCATCCACGAATGATTCCAATAAGCCGATTGCACCATGAGCATACTCCGGCCAAGGCCAGCGATTATATTTGGAATAAAAGCTCTGGCCATACAGAAATGGCACGACGAGCTCTTCAAAGAACTTTGGGAAGTTGAAGGCAGGAAAAAGGAACTCCTTCTCCTGAAGTGGGCTGCACAAGCACGCGCTGTGATCGAAACTTAGATGCCGATCATCGACTATTTCAATTCCATCTACGTAGACGGCCGGTAATGCAGAATAAGTGACCTTATGGCGTGGCACAATCCTGATCTGGTACTCACATGACAGAACAACCCCGCCAACATCAACTTCTCCGTCGCGCATTATGAAAAACTGATTAATGTTCTCGTCGTATGTCGCAATGAACGAGAGCTTTCCAATAATCGCATTGTCGTGAACCACCAGGCCGGGATATTTCTCCGCTAGCCAGCGTTCATCTTCATTCGAAGTCACGATTGGCACACCAGGGGGACCGCGGAGAAAATCCCGAGGAAGGGGCAGGAGCGGGTGTCTGCGCCTTATCTCGCAAGACGGCAGCAACCAGACCACCAAGCGCTACGGCACCAGCAACCGCAGCCGCAGCCTTGACACCATTGCCGCTTTTTTCAATTCCAGTAATGAACTTAATTTTCTGATCAGCTCCGAATCCCGCGCGGATGCGGGCTGCTTCGTCCGCCCAAGAT
>JBARNL010000774.1:0-4455 GCA_049802955.1 Candidatus Angelobacter sp. | reverse complement strand
CATCCGCGTGATGGATTGGGTCGTACGCAAGGGCGTGGTGAAGATTCCCGACCAGGTCTCCTATGAACAAGCGTCATTTATTGAGCCCGTAAATACGTGCCTTAAGGCAATTAAATCGTTGCAGTTGCAAAGCGATGAAACGGTGCTGGTTCTCGGCCAAGGGCCAATCGGGATCATTTTGGCGGTATTGGCCAAACGGACAGGTGCGACTGTGGTAACTTCCGATTTATATCCCCAACGCCTTAAAATAAGTGAGAGCTTCGGGTTAAAGCACAACGTGAATGCAGGGTCGGAAGATCCGGCGCAACGGGTCAGGGAACTTACCGGCGGACGCGGAGCAGATGCCGTAATCCTGGCGACGGCGGGAAATAGCTTAATCAAACCGGCCATGGATGCAACGCGGCCTGGCGGAAAAATCATGCTGTTTGCGCAGACGCAGCGAAGCGAAGCGGCATTCGATCCGGCGGCTGTTTGCATGGATGAAAAGACGGTGATGGGCTCTTACAGCGCGTCAGTCGATTTACAGGAAGAGAATGTGCGCCTGGTGTTTAGCGGAGAAATTAATTTTGCGCAGTTGATTTCGCACCGCTTTCCGCTCAAGGAATCGGTAGAGGCGATCCAGCTTGCTTCGCATCCGTCGCCGGAATCAATGAAGATCGTTATTCAACCCGGGTTGGAATGGGAGAAACGTATTTGAAAGGACAAATGACAGCCGCGGTCCTCTATGGCAAAGAGGACATCAAGATTGAGAAGGTGCCAATTCCCACGCTTGAACCCGGCGAGGTGCTGGTGAAGGTGAACGTGGCGCTTACCTGCGGGACTGATCTCAAGGTATATCAGCGCGGCTATCACGCGCGGATGATTGTTCCGCCGGCGCTGTTTGGCCACGAACTTTCAGGTGTGATTGAAGAAGTCGGGCCGGGCGTGCGCGATTTCCGCCGCGGCATGAAAGTTGTTGCGCTGAATTCGGCGCCTTGCGGCGCATGCTTTTACTGCCTGAAGCACCAGGAAAACATCTGCGAAGACCTTCTGTTTAATAACGGCGCATATGCCGAGTACATCAAGATTCCCCGCCGCATTGTTGAAACTAACATGCTGGCGTTGCCGGATGACCTGAGTTTTGAATCGGCGGCCATGACTGAGCCGCTGGCCTGCGCCTTGCGAGGATTGCAGGAAACGGGCGCGGACATTGGCGATACGGTTACCGTAATTGGCGCAGGGCCGCTGGGGCTGATGCTGGTGCAGGTAGCCAAGCTGACCGGATGTAAAGTGATTGCCGTGGTGAAGCGGGCTGAGCAGGTGGCGTCCGCAAAAAGATTTGGGGCGGACGAAGTGGTCCAGATAGGGAAAGGCCATGATCCCATTGATCGTGTGATCGGCGTTACTGAAGGCCGCGGGTCAGACATTGTGATTGAAGCCGTGGGCCGGCCGCAAACGTGGCAATGGGCGGTGGAAATGGTCCGCCGCGGCGGCGTGGTGAATTTCTTTGGCGGATGCGCCAGCGGAACGAAAGTCGAGCTGGATACTAACCGGCTGCATTATTCTGAAATCACGTTGAAAGCCACCTTCCACCACACGCCGCAGACCGTCCGCAAGGCGTTTTCATTGATTGCAGATAAGAACGTGAAGAGCACCGACTACGTTACCGGTGAGGCGCCTCTCTCCAAATTGAAACAAGTCCTGCAACAAATGCTGGACCGCGGGAGCCAGATAAAAACGGCCATCATTCCCGGCCACTGACATGTCAGTAATGCGCACAAGCACTTCGTCCATGCCGCTGGGATGGAACGCGCTGCCGGAATCCTATCGCATTCCGGCCACAGCGCCATCCCTGGAGGAAGCTCGCGCGTATTGCGAGCGCTTGGCGAAATCCCATTACGAAAATTTTTCCGTCGCCACATGGTTCCTGCCCAGCCGCCTGCGCCAGCATTTTTATAATATTTATGCCTACTGCCGCATCTCTGACGATCTGGGCGATGAGGTGGGTGACCCACAGCAGTCACTGGAACTGCTGGACCAGTGGGAGGCGGAGTTAAACGCCTGCTATGCGGGGTCTCCAAAACATCCGGTGTTTGTTGCTTTGGCAGAAACAGTGAAGCAATTCAATATCCCCCAGCATGAATTCTCCGATTTGCTGATCGCCTTCCGGCAGGACCAGACGGTCACACGATTTGAGACCTTTGACGATATTCTCGCTTACTGCCGCTATTCGGCGAATCCCGTTGGCCACCTGGTTCTTTATCTATGCGGCCATAGCGATGCCAAACGGCAGCAGCTCTCTGATTACACCTGCACCGCGCTGCAACTGGCAAATTTCTGGCAGGATGTTTTTGTCGACTATGGCAAAGGCCGTATCTATCTTCCGCTGGAAGACCTGCGCCGCTTTGGCGTAACCGGTGAAGATATCGCGGGACGCCACGCAACATCGCAATTTGTGGCCATGATGAAATTTGAGGTCGAGCGCGCGCGTGATTGGTTTGCCCGCGGACTGCCGCTGGTAAAGATGGTCAATCGCGAACTGGCCATTGATCTGGAGTTGTTCAGCCGGGGCGGGCAGGAGATACTGAATGCCATTGAGCGCCAGGGCTTTGACGTGTTGCGGTTGCGGCCGGAAATTTCTAAATCGCGCAAACTTCTGCTGGTGCTGCGCGCGACGCTCGGCAAGCTGCTGTGAGTGACCAGCTCAGCCATGCCTATGCCGTCTGTCGCGGCATATCCCGCCGTGCGGCCAAAAATTTCTATTACGGCTTCATGGTGCTGCCATCAGAAAAGCGCAATGCGCTGAGCGCGGTGTACGCCTTCATGCGCCACGCCGACGATATTTCAGACGAGCCTGGAATTGATCCACAGCTAAAGCGCCAGAAGCTGACCGAATGGCTGGACTCTGCGAAGGCGGTTTTTGGCGGCAAGGCTACGGACGATCCAGTATTGATGGCACTGGGCGACGCGCAAAGTAAATTCAAGATTCCGGCTGAACTTTTTGAAAAATTGGTTTACGGCACCAGCCTCGACCTGGACATTCCGCCCGCATCAGCAGAGTCTCCAGCTATTCTCTGTAATACCTTTGAAGACCTGAAGCAGTATTGTTATTACGTGGCCTCGGTAGTCGGGCTGGTATGTATCAGGATTTTTGGTTATCAGGACACTAAAGCGGAATTTCTGGCCGAAGACTGCGGGCTGGCGTTCCAGTTGACTAATATCATCCGCGACATTAAAGAAGACGCTTCCATGGGACGCATCTACATACCCGCGGAAGACCTGGTACGCAGCAACCTTACGGCTGCAAATTTTGCGTCCAGCACGTTGCAGGACCCGGCACAGGCACAGCATTTGCGGCCAGTGCTGGAATACGAAGCTGATCGCGCGCGGAAATATTACGAGTCTGCAAAGTGGTTGATGGAACTGATTGATGAAGACAGCCGGGCCGCGCTGTGGGTCCTGGTGGAAATTTACAGCCGCCTGCTGCAGAAAATCACCGATGGCAAGTACGATGTCCTCACGCAGCGAGTCCGGCTGACTCTGTGGGAAAAGTTGAAAGTATTATCACGCGGATTTCTACTCCGCATCGCATGACGGATCACACCCGACAACTTAGCGTAGCAATTGTTGGCGGCGGGCTCGCCGGACTGGCCGCAGGCTGCGCGCTGGCCGATGCAGGATTGCGCGTCACTGTGTTAGAGCGGCGTCCTTATGTTGGAGGCCGCGCCTCTTCTTACGAACATCCGGGCACCGGCGAGGTGGTGGATAACTGCCAGCATGTGCTGCTTGGTTGCTGCACCAACCTGATTGACTTCTATGATCGCCTGGGTGTGAGCGGGAAGATCCGATGGTTTAACGAGTTGACGTTTATTGAGCCGGGCGGTCGCGCGAGCAGAATGTCGCCTTCATTTCTTCCAGCTCCGATACATAATGTTCCGGCGTTTCTCGGCGCAAAAATGCTGGGCGCAAGTGACAAGATCGCGATAGCAAAAGCCATGGCAGTAATGAGCCGCGGCTTGCCGGAAGATTCAGGGGAAGATTTTCTTTCATGGCTGCGCCGCCACAAACAGACGAACCAGGCAATTGAGCGGTTCTGGAAAACGGTATTGGTAAGTGCGCTGAATGAAGATTTGGATCGCATGTCCGTGCGCTACGCAACGCAGGTCTTTCGCGAATCATTCATGAAGTCTGCTGTGGCCGGCAGCATGGGCCTCCCGAGTATTCCACTGTCGGATTTGTACGGCAATGTCATTGAATATATACGCGCAAGAGGCGGCGAGGTGCTGCTGCGGTCGTCGGTGACTGCTATCGGGCCAAAGCAAGACCGGGTGGGCGTGTTGACTGGCTCGGGCGAACAGCAGTTTGATTTTGTTGTGCTGGCAGTGCCATTTCAGAACGTTGCAAGCTTGCTGCCTTCTAATGAGTCGGCTAAGCCAATAAAACAACAGCTCGCGAAATTTGAGCCGTCCTCTATTA
>JBARNL010000773.1:0-1747 GCA_049802955.1 Candidatus Angelobacter sp. | reverse complement strand
CACGCCCAGGTTACGCAGCCAGGGCGTCAGCAACGGCACTGATGCATCAGCGCACTTTCAGCGGACATTTAGCATTGCGTCAGGCGGCACGCTTGACGTAGACAACTATAAAGGAACAATTCACGTTACCGGCTCTGACACAAATCAGGTCGCTATCGACGTGACCAAGCGTTTTGAGGGCAATGACGCTGACCGCAAATGGTGGATGGAGAACGTCCAGGTCAATTTTAAGAATGAGAGCAACCGCGTCAGCGTGGAAGTGAAATATCCGCAGTGGACCTGCACTTTCTGCTGGCAAGGCCACGATTACACGGCCGCTATCGAGTTGGAAATTCGCGTTCCCCGGCAAATCAATGTGCAAGTGGAAAGTTATAAGCCTGACATTAAGGTCGCCGGGATTCAGGGTGATATTCGCGTAAAGAGCTACAAAAGCCCGATCGAAATCGCTGACACAACCGGCCCAGTGCGGATTGATACTTATAAGGAAACCGTGAAGCTGCGTAACGTGAACCTGCGCGGGCCGCTGGAAATAAAATCCTCCAAAGCCGAGGCCGAACTCGACGCGCGCAGCCTGGGCGAGTCGGTGACGCTGGAAAATGAAAAAGGCAGCATTGTGCTGCGCTTCCCTGCCAATGCCGGAATGGACGTGGATTATGAAGGTGGCCGCCGCTCCAGCTTCCATTCCGACTTCCCCATGACGTCACAATCCGGCAGCTTTGATTCCAGCTTTCACGGAAAAATAAATCAGGGTGGCGCCAAGCTGCGTCTGCACACGGTAAAAGGATCTGTCTCATTGGAAAAACTTTCTGGAACGATGTAGAAAATAAAAGCCATGCGATTCGCCGCATGGCTTTTTGTCTCTGTTGAGTTAGTATCGGCGCCAGCCGCCGCCGCTGTTGTAGCCCTGTTGATATCCATTCTCATACGCCTGGCGGTAGGCTTGCTTGTAATAATCTTTGTTGCCGTAGCTTGAGCTGTAGCCACGGTCGGCATGTCTGTAGTTGCTGTCCTGGGTCGGACGATTGCTGTGGCCGCTGCGCCGGTCACGCGCGCCATCGTTGGTTCCATCCTGATAGCCGTACTGCTGCGCCGCATTCATTCCGTATCCGCCGTAGCCTCCGTTGCCGCGGCCATACACTCCGCGATCGCCATCCCGGTCCCGATCTCCGTCGCGGTCCCGGCCCCAGCCGCCATTGATGTAGCCGCTATTTTGCCGGAATCCGCGCTCGTATCCTGAGCGGTATGCCTGCCGGTCGTCGCGCTCACGCCAGCGGCTGTCGTCTGGATCAAATCGACGATTGTGCCGCGCATCTTGCTGTCCCTGGTTGAACCCATCCCTGAACGCCTGCCGGTCGTCGTTGTCACGCTGCCCCCATCCCCATTGCACCGGGACCACGCTTTGTGCCATGGCCAAAGTAGTGGTTCCCGCCATTAACGCTGCGCCCAGCAGCATCGCCTTCATGTGTTTCATGTACCCTCCCGTTAAGCCGCCTTAAAATTTTTCGGTATTAACGTTCAAATGGATTTCTCTTATGGAATGCAAACCCTTGCGGCGATGCAATGTCTCTTCAATTCCGTTAAGTTGTGTTAGCGACGGGTAAGGAATGGTTGGCACAAGGGCAGCCAAAACAACTTACAGCACACTTAGTCGTGTTTAGTTTTTCGTGTATCTTGCATCGTCATCCCGAGGTGCCGTTAAGCGAGCCGGCGTTTTCTTCAGCCGGCGAGCAGGCCCGTGGGACGTTGT
>JBARNL010000772.1:0-10913 GCA_049802955.1 Candidatus Angelobacter sp. | reverse complement strand
GTCGTAACCGTGTTCTTTCAGGTTTTCTTGCAGGTTTTCCAGAGCTTCAATGTTGGCGTCCATGCGCTCTTCCTGCGAATCTGCCACAATGACAACGCCATCCACGCCGCGCAGAATCAATTTTCTGCTGGCATCGTAAAAGACCTGTCCTGGAACGGTATAGAGGTGGAACCGGGTGCGGAAGCCGCGGACAGTCCCCAGGTCCAGAGGCAGAAAGTCAAAGAAGAGCGTCCGGTCCGTTTCCGTGGCCAGGGAGATCATCTTGCTCTTCTGTTTGTCGACCGTCTTATCGAAAATATGCTGCAGGTTCGTGGTCTTACCGCCCAAACCGGCGCCATAATACACGATCTTGCAGTTAATTTCGCGTGCGGCAAAGTTAATAAAGCTCAAGAATCTCCTAGCAATCGGTGGGCGCAAACTGCTCGCTTGCGGTTCCGAACAGCCATGCTGCTGAAAGACTTTTTTATATCATAACGGACTTGCAGAGGGGGCGGCTTCTAATTGTACCCTCTTTGCCGGAGTACCAAATCCTGTACCTCCGGCGGAAAGAACCAAAGTAACCTACGGTTTTGGCGCCGGTTGCGCCGACTGCGGCGGCAGCGGGTAATACCCCGTTTTGGCTAAGACATTCAGATTCGGGCGCAGCACGCGAACATCGATAGTACGAAAGGCGCTCGATTTCGTCGCCTGAGTTGTATATCCCAATGTGTACTGATTGCGGGCCGCATCGGCGACCTTGGCATATGCCTGCTCGATCCCCTGACGGTCAAACTCCGCCATCATATCGCCAGCGGTGTCGGAAACGTATCGCGGCAGAATGTTCCCGGTGCCGAAACCTGGCAGGCGAATGCGGTTGGCCTTATCGTAAATCGGGATAGCGGCGGTATCCACGCCCACGGCGTAAATACTGATGTTGTTGGCGAGCAGGACTCTCTTTACCTCGTCATAACCGGCATTGCTGCCTTGCTCACGCCCGTCACTGATCACAAAAATAATGCGCCGGCGGGCTTTATCACGTTTGCTCAGGTCCTGGGCCGCTTTTAAAATCGCATCATTCAACACATAAAATTCGCGCGGGGGCGTTTGCACGTCACCTGCCATGCCGCCATTCGCGTTTGGATCGTTTACTGGATGGCCGTTAATGCTGGGCCCTCCACCGAAAGGGCCGCCCATCATTGGCGGACCGCCCTGCCGTCCAGGACGCTTGATGCGATTCACGGTAGTGGTGGAAATACTGGACGCACCGGAGAAGCCGGAAACCTGCTGCACGGTGTGGCCATATCGATAAAGCGCGACTTCATCCACCTCACTGAAGGCGCCAATCAGCGCCGGCAGGGACTCGTCCACCTTCTTCATGGTCACGGAAGGCAAGTCCGTGGCCACAACCACGGCTGCCGAAAGCGGAAACGGATCTGCCGTGAAAAACTTTAACTGTTGCAGCACGCCGTCTTCATACACCCTGAAGTCGTTGGAAGTGAGTCCGGGAACCAGCCTGCCGGAGGCGTCCTTAACTCGCACAGGGACCTGCACAAAGTTTACGGCCACGCTCATCTTGTATAGATCATCACGAGCGCTTGATACTCCGCCTTGTCCTGGCGTCAGGCGCTGAGCTTGTGCCGTTGGGGTCGGCGTGGCTTCCGGCTGTTCTGGATGTGTGTTGATCGGCGCTGGAGGAGCATTATCGGGAAACTGCCCAGGCTGCTGAGCTTTGGGCTGCGGCGCGTCCGGGACGCTCTGGGGAGACTGCTGCTCTTTTGGCTTAGGGCCATCGGGAAGAGCCTGTTGACTTAGAACGGGCAAACTCATCACCGCGAGGGCAAAAACCAGCCCCTTCTTGCCAAGGATCAACCTAAGCATCAGCTCCTCCTACCACTTAGAACGTTTTAAGGCCCGGAATGTTGCGGCGTTTCAGCAGGGATTGTATTTCACACCCATTGTAAGGCTTTACAGCGTTATGTGAGGCAACTCGCCTGCATCTAATACAATAGACCACAACACATTTTCATAGAAAGGCTATGCCCAAAGGCCTTTATGCGGATTTTACTTTTCGTTTTGGCTATCGCATTCGCTCCTCTGTCGTTGTTTGCTGAACAGCAGGAAGCCGCTCCCCCTGCCGCCCAAAAGAATGGCGGTAAGGACCAGGTTTCAGATCAAAATCAGGTTCCCGACAAAGACCAGGGGAAAATACCGGTCTTCCGTAAGAACGTGAACGTAGTCAACGTGCTGGTCACCGTAAAAGACAAGCACGGCGCCCTGATCCCGAACCTTACCAAGGACCATTTTGATCTTTTCGAAGACGGCAAGCCGCAGACAATCAAGTACTTCTCCACTGAAAATGACGTGCCGATCACCTTGGGGCTGCTGATTGACAGCAGCTTAAGCATGGAGCACACACTGCCCGAGGAAAAGGTGGTGGCCAGCGGATTTCTGCAAAAGGTGCTCACCAACAAGGACCTGGCATTTGTAATCAGCTTTGATATCAGCGTTGACCTGCTCCAGGACCTCACCTCCGACATGCATTCGCTGCGTAGCGGACTCGATAAAGCCCGCATCAACACCAATACGGTGGGCATGTCGCCCATGGGAGGTTCCGGTCCTGTGCCCACGGCAGCGGGACAGAATAAAGGCACGCTCCTGTTTGACGCCGTTTACCTGGCCGCTGACGAAGTCTTGAGCAAGCAGGTCGGGCGCAAAGCCATGGTCATTCTCACCGATGGCGACGATGTGGGCAGCAAACTGCGATTAAAGGATTCCATAGAAGCCGCCCAAAGGGCTGACGCTGTAGCTTATGTTCTGCTTATCACCGATCCCAGGTACCCCTCGAATTATGGCGACATGAGCAAGCTGGCGGAGCAGACAGGCGGCCGCATTATCACGGTCAGCCGTCCGGACAAGCTGGACAAGGCGTTTGCTGAAATTGCCGCTGAACTGCGCAGCCAGTACCTGCTCGCCTTCAGTTCAACCAACCCGGTGAATGACGGTAAATTCCGCAAGCTTGAGGTCAAATCCAAAGACGGATACAAAGTGCAGGCGCGCAAAGGTTACTATCCGCCGAATGACATAGCGGCAAGCCGTTAATTCGCTCCTGCCCAAATCATTGCCTGGGAACGTAGTACCCCTTTTTGGCCCGGACTTTATATTTTTTGCTGTCGGTCATTATCCGGATTGGACGGAATTGGCCGTTGGCCACAAACTGGTCTGGCCGGTAGGAGATGGAATACTGGCTGCGCAACTCTTCCTGAATGTCGGAAAAAGCCGTGACCACGTCATCCAGTTTCTCCGGGAAAAAGGCGCGGCCCCCGGTTGCATCTGCCAGTCTTCTCAAATCGTCGTCGCCTTTGGTGTGTCTTTCCACCAGCGACGTGCTGATCGTATAAACGATTACTTCCGCGCGTTGCGCCATGTCGATAGCTTCCTCGCGATACACGCGGCTTTGGTTGTCCTCGCCGTCAGAAATCAGAATGATGGCCCTGCGCACCGCGCCGCTCGATGGTTCTTTCATCAGCTTGTCGCGGCACGCGAAATAGATTGAGTCCCACATCGCAGTCCCGCCCCCGGCCTTGATTGCCTTTACGCCGGTGCGGAGTTTGTCAATGTTGCCGGTAAAGTCCTGCGTTACGTCCCAGGTTTCGTCAAAAGCCAGCACAAAAGCGCGATCACTCTTGGGGCGGATGATTTCGTAAAGAAATTCTGAAGCTGCGTCCTTCTCAAACTGGAAGCGGTCGCGAATCGAATTGCTGGCATCGATCAACAAGCCTACCTGTAACGGCAGGTCAGTTTGCGCGGCAAAGTTGACAACTTGGCGCGGCGGGAGCTTGTTGTCCAGAATCCTGAACTGGTCCTGCTTCAAGTCGCGCACGAACCTGCCGTCTTTATCCACCACGGTGAAAACCACGTTGACTTCGTCTGTCCGGACGCGGACGGTGGGAATTTTTTTATTCTGAGTATCGTCCGTAGAATTTCCTGGCTGCTGTTCGCCGGCCGCCGGTGACGCAGATGGAACTGGAGCAGGCTGTTGCGCCGTGGCCCAAGTCGAGGCAATGCACATCACAATCAAAACGAAGAAATGCTTTTTGACAGTCATAAAAATGGGGTTGATTTACCTATTATAGTTGCAATGGCCCCGCAATCTGTTGCGGGCCAAGGCTGACAAGCCCTGGCGCAAATAAGAAAGCCCGGTCAGCGCCGGGCTTTCTTCTAAACGCGAGATGAGTCGCTACTGGCGAGGCACGTAATATCCCTTTTTCGCGCGGACCCTGAACTTCTTGTTTTCCGCGGCAATCTGTATGGGGCGGAACTGCCCGTTGGCTTCAAATCCATCGGGCTTATAGAACACGGAATATTGGCTGCGCAGCTCTTCATGAATGTCGTGGAATGCGTTGGCCACGTCCTGAAGCTTGAAAGGGAAGAATGCCTGGCCGCCGGTTGTTTCCGCCAGCATTTTAAGGCTGCGGTCGCCTTCGTCAGGATTATTGCTCAGATTGGTGCTGATGGTGTAAACGATCACGCCGGCGCGTTGCGCCATCTCAATGGCTTCCTGCCGAAGCACGCGGCTCTGGTTGTCGTCGCCGTCAGAAACCAGGATTATTGCGCGACGAACGGGACCGGTTTCTTTTTCTTTCATCAGCTTGTCACGGCAGGCATAAAAAACGGCGTCCCAAAGAGCGGTGCCGCCGCCCGGACGGATCACCTTTACGCCTTTGGTCAGTTTGTCCAGGTCGCCAGTGAAATCCTGCGTAAGGTCCCAAACTTCGTCAAATGCCAGCACAAATGCTTTGTCTGTCCTGGGACGAATGATCTGGTGCAGAAACTCAATCGCCGCATCCTGCTCAAAGAGGAAGCGGTCGCGGATGGAATTGCTGGCGTCGATCAGCAATCCAACGCGCAATGGCAGGTCCGTTTCGGCGGAAAAGTTCGTGATCTGCTTCGGCGGCTTATTGTTGTCCAGGAATTTGAACTGATTTTCCTTCAGGTCCTTAATAAACTTGTTGTGCTTGTCCGTGACGGTGAAGATCACGTTCACTTCATCCGACCGGCTGTGGAACGTCTGCACTGGCTGATCTTCCGCGGCCGAGGTCGCCGATCCAGGTGCAACGGCGTTTGCGGTAGGTGATGGGGCCTGCTCCGCCGCCGACGTCTGCGCGGCCGGAGGCGTGGTTTGCGCCAAAGCAGAACCACACATCAAAATGGGCGCGAACAACAGCGCAAATGTCTTTTTAAAAAACATATCAGGGCTTCTATTGAACATTATAGTCTGTGACGAACAATCCTCAATCCCCGATTCGCCGGAGAAAATCACTTAGCTCAGCCGGTAACGGCTGCTGGAACGAAAGCGGCCTCTCACTTATTGGATGCCGGAATTGTATCGCGAAAGCATGCAGAAAGTTCCTTTTCAGAGATGCAACGTCTGGCTCTGTACCTCCGTAACTCTGCGATCTGGGTGCGTGAGACGGTACGCGAGATGGAGCGCCATATAATGTGTCACCTACCACCGGATGGCCAATAGACGAGAGATGTACCCGGATCTGGTGCGTTCGTCCCGTTTCAATCTTCACTTCCAACAAGGCGAACTTGCCGTAAGCGCCTTCTATCTGTTGGGTCACCTGCCAGTGCGTGATCGCCCCACGCCCTGGCCTGCTTTCACTTGTACGGCGCGTGGTCATGCGCGCGCGACGGACCACATCGCGGCTAATAGCTGCGTTAATAGTCCCCTTTGTCATTTTCGGCCAGCCGTGGACCAGCGCGATGTATGTCTTCTTTACCTCGCGGCTGGCGAATTGCTCGGCCAGCTTTCTGTGAGACAGATCGGATTTGGCCACCAGCACCAGGCCGCTGGTTTCTTTATCAAGACGATGGACGATGCCCGGCCTTAGCTCTCCGCCGATCTCAGAAAGGTGGTTGAACCGATGCAGCAGGGCGTTGACCATGGTGCCGCGATTGCCGGCCTCGCCTTTGCCCGATCCAGCATGCACGCTCATGCCCGCCGGTTTGTTAACCACCGCGATGCTCTCATCTTCATAAACCACTTCGAGCGGTATGTCTTCAGCAAATGCCCTGAGCGGGGGCAGTTCGACCGCGCCGGTGATGACGATTTCCTCTCCGCCCCGTAGTTTCATGGACGCTTTGGGCACATTTCCATTGATCAGTATTTTTCTTTGCTCGATTAGTTGCTGAATGCGGACGCGGCTTACATCGGGCACTTGAGTGACCAGCCATTGATCCAGACGGCGGCCCTTGTCTTCGAGCGGCACAGTCATCGTTCGGATTAACGGCGAATCGGGCACGGAAGGGATTGTAAGGAAGCACTCAGCACTCAGCAATCAGCATTCAGCCAGAGTGCCTGGATTTTACTTTTTTAACGGCATGGAACCACTTGGCATCGAGTGGCGCGGGGCCGGCTCGACCTAGTTCTTACCATTGATTGTTGCGCTTGGGGTGAATCGCGAACGTGATCCTGATCTCACTCGCACTTATGATCAGCACTATCATTTCGATCCTGAGGTGCAAAAGCGATGCTCGCTGTGGTGCTCAGCTCATCCGCTACTTTCACGCTTCCACCGAAACAAAACTGGCATCTGGATCAGCTTCTTCCGGCAACTGCTGCTCTTTGGCCGGCGATGCAAGATAGTCGCTCAAGGAAGGAAATTCTGACCGTCTTGCTTCGAGCATCTGCCGTGACGACCCGTCCGGCGCGGCCAGAAAAGCCAGGAATTTCTCCTGCACATGAAGATCAGCGTTGGCCGCATCGAGCCAGAGGAACTGCCCGCCTTCATTGACTTCCAGGAACCACCACCGGTCCTGGTTGTCAATGGCGAAATCAAAGCTGCCGAAGGCGATACCGGACTTGGCTGCAAACGCCAGCACGGATTTTTCAACCTCCGGCGGCGTGACGATGGCTTCAACTCTCACCACGCCTTGCGTGGCGTCCCCCCGCCAGTCAAGCGCTCCCTTGGGATTGTGCAGAGAATAGGAATACACGGCTGCGCCCAGCAGCACCATGCGTACGTCAAACTTCTTGACGACCATCTCCTGGTAGATGGCGGGCGCGTAGGTGAGCACTTCGTCGTCGGGCAACCTGTCCGCGCTGAGTTCAAAGGTCTCGGTAACCACAACCGGGCCGCCCTGCTCCTTTTCCCAGATGTGTGTGGAGAAGGTCTTGCAGATCGTCCGTTGAGGATTACCGCGAAAATACTCTTGCACGGCTGGCGGCGAGTTGGTCATTAACGTCCGGGGCACGCTCATGCCGCAGTCGCGGGCCAGCAAGAGCTGGACGGATTTATTGTTGATGAAGCGCGAGGCCGCGTACTTGTTGATTACGCGCACCGGCAAGGTTTCAAGAAGATACATCAGAGAGTGATAAAACGAGCGGTATTCATTGGCGGCAAACTTTGCGTCTTCGGCAGCAGTCTGCGGATTGGGCTTGGGGTCCGCTGGCTTGCGAATCCAAATCACGTCGCCGGACTCAATCAGATGATGGCCAAGTTTGAGCTGTGTATCTTTGATCTCCAAATCTGGGAGCAAAGAGATGGATGCCTGCTTGGCCTCCGTCCATCCCAGGCCAGCCCAGCAGGCCACGGAATATCCGGCTTGCTCCAGCGCCCACTTCAACGGGGCGGTGTGACTGTCATTCTCCGGAGCGGTGATCAGGATCTTCATCTTCTTCCCTCTTAAGCTGCGGCGGACGGCGCGATGAACACCGTCCGCGCAGGATTCCTTACTTTGATTTTTGCGCGGGCAATTCATGGGGCGGAAGCCCACGCAAACTTCGAATCAACCTGTCGTATCACCATCGCAGCCGACCGTCCCCGGGCGGGGGATGGTGCATACGGTGAGCGTGGAGAAACCGCCGACCACATGGTCGGCTTCGCTAGGAGTCAACTCTCTTGCGCCTTGTCGGCCCAGTACTCTTTTGTCATTGTTCATGTGTTTTTTCCTTTCTTATCAGCCGTCGTTGAAGTTAGCCCACCGTGTCGCAGTCTTTTCCGCCAACGGGATTCCAGGAACAGATCGTCAAAGTGTTGATGTTGCCGGTGACGTGGTCAACTTCCGCCGGGGTGAGCTCGCGTGCGTTCTGGCGACTTAGGACTCTGTTGTTTTCATTCATAGTCTTTCCTTCTTTCATGGGTAATTGTGGTAGCGCCGCTGGATGCTGCACTTCCCATTTAAGATAGCGAGTGATGGGTATCACTGCGGCTATCGCCATCGGCAGAGCCGGTGACGGTGGATAATGGCACCTTGCAAACGGTGGTTTGGACTGCGCCAGACCCGCTGGCAGCTTCCAGTTCCATGACGCTAGCTCACGCGAGCCCAGGCGCCGGAGAACTTCTATGAGTCTATCCGTCCACACCCGTTAAGTTCAAGGAATTGGAGAAGCGAGCTAAATTTAGCCGCGATGAAACGCTCCGGCAGACAAGAACGAGCTAGAATTGCCATGGTTTACTTCGAACGCGCGCACGCGCGGGCAACTCCTTCGCTACCAGACTCTTCAGACTAAACTTCTGAAACTTCCTCCTGATCCCCCGCCAGCCCTTTCAACATTACTAAGTACTTTTTTGAGCAGAATTCCTGATCTATCAACTTCCATTTTGAGCGATAATGTCGCCAGAGGTTTTGACGGATATGCCAGCAGTAGCACGCGGTTTCATCCTTGTTCTTATATTGACCCTTTCCGGAAGCTATCTTAAAGCGCAAAACGGAACGCCCACGTCGCAACAGGCTCCAGATGACGCCATCTTCACCATCTCGATAGCAGCGCCTACGACGGCCAAAGACGTTCAAGTGCGGTATTTCCTTACGGACCAATCAGGTGTCCGCTGGTCGTCGACGGCCGCAACGGCGGGCAGCGACAAATTGGTGATTCATGCCGACGCCGCCGGTAAGACGCCGAAATCGTTCAAGGCCATTGCGTATGCGCCCGGCTGCCAGTTCGTGACCTTCACTGCTCAAGACCTGTCCACCAGCACGCGGCAAGGCGACTTCCAATGCCAGAAGTTGCCTACCGTGGAACTGCGCGGAAAAATTGCGCTGCCTCCCGGAGACCACCAGATGCAAGTGGAATCAATGTATGTGGTGCGTTGGGCGGGAAAATTCTTTGCCGTCCCTGGCCTCTCAATTTCACCGCTTGCCGTAACCAAAGCCACCGTGGACGCGGACGGAAGTTTCGTCATGGACCTGCCTGATTTCACCAACGATCCATTGTGGGATTCACTCTCCCATGATGCCACGCTTATGCTTTTCCTGACCGATAGCGCGAACGGGCATCGCGTTGCGGGGCTGAAAGCTCCGGCTGCGCTCTCGCGCGGCGGGAATTTGAAAGTGGCAGCCACATATCCAGAAGTTACGTTTACCATTCGGCAGAACCAAACGGCTAAGAAGCAGTGAAAGCCGCGCAATAAAAGACTGCGTGGTTTATAGCCCGTGCTATTCAACTGCACACTACATAAGCCATGTGAACAGTTGACACTGGCGAACGATGTTTCATAGGCTGTGGGTTCCTATGTCGACTCCTTTGGACAGTTTGAACGCCAAGATTTTCCGCGAGCACCTGCATAGCCAATTCAAGATCCACGGCAACAATTCCGGGCCGCTCATGCTTGAGCTGGTTGATGTAGTCGAGAACGATCTTTCGCCCAAAATGGAGCTTTTCTCGCTTCATTTTCGCGGTCCGTTCAGGCCGCGGCTGAATCAGCAAACTCATCCCCTGGAACATGAGAAGCTGGGGCAATTCGAAATCATGCTCACGGCAATTTCCGCGGACCAGGAAAACGGCACCATGTATGAAGCGGTGTTCCATCGCTTTCGTAAACCATGATGGTCGCGGGAAAGATAACACTTCGACCGGTGAGGGAATCGGACGACGAGGTTCTGCTCAAGGTATACGGCAGTACGCGCGAGCAGGAACTGGCGCAAACACCCTGGACGGCGGAGCAGAAACGGCAATTTGTCCGCATGCAGTATGAGGCGCAAAAAAGCCATTATGCGGCGCAGCATCCCCAGGCCAGCCACGAGGTTATCTGCCTTGAAGGCAGTGACGCCGGCCGTTTGTATCTTGACCGCGCAGGCGAAAAATTTCACATCCTTGATATTACGGTGCTGCCGGAACACCGCAACCGGGGCGCCGGCTCCTTTCTGCTGGGCCAGATAATGGTGGAAGCGAAAGAAGCAAGCAAACCAGTCACAATCTACGTGGAAACATTCAATCCGTCACTGCGGCTCTTTGAACGGCTCGGCTTTACACCGATCCAGCAAGAAGGCTTTCACCTGCTACTGCAATGGGCAGGCTGAAAAGCGGCAGAATGGCCTTGCTCTTGCCTTAGACCGGCAAAACCGTTCTTGTCTGCAAGCGATTGATGATCGCCGTGTACTGCTGCGGTCCGGCAGGAACGATGAACAAAGCAAATTGTCCCAGCTCCGCATGTTCAACGAAAAATGTCTCCTGCTCAACGGTGTGAAGCGGGCCACCAGAAAAAGCCAGGCTAAATGAATCCGTACGCACAATCTGCTGGGCCGCTAGAGGCGGTGAGACTGCCATCATTGCCGGATTAGCCAGCGGCGCATTAAGGTCTGTAACGGAGAGAAGCCTGAGCCAGAATGGCCTAATCTTGCCGGATGTACTGGTGAGGGTGAAGGCGGAGCCAACCGCTCCGGCAAAAGAGTCTCGACTAAGATTGGCAACGCCGCTATACCGCTGTTCGGGCGTTTCCGGTTTTTTTGTTGAGATATGGTGAATATTGCCGGTCGAACCGCCAGTTCGACTCGGCACGTCCGTATCGAGGGGCAAAGCCCTGCCGCCGCTCAGCGCCGCCAGAGGCGCGGAAGCACTCGCAAGCGCAGTAGCCACACTACCGCCTAAGAATATCCGTCGTGAAACTGCCATATGTACCTACTCCTTAGCGAACTTCTTACTATCTTTG
>JBARNL010000771.1:0-6742 GCA_049802955.1 Candidatus Angelobacter sp. | reverse complement strand
CTGACATCGCGCACCTGCTCCACGCGTTCCACGGTTACCGGGCCGGTAACTGGCCTGAGCACACGTTGAAAATTCGCGCGCACCATGCCTTCATCCTGGGCATCCACCGCGGAAGCGTCCACTTCATACGTCTTTCCATCCGCGCTTGCAACAATGCCAGTAGGATGCTGCTCTCGGATGGGCGGTTTGTCTTTGAAATCGATGTAATGGGGCGCAATAAAGATAAACGCCAGGATCAGCGTGACCATTACGTCGTAATGGAAGCTTCCCCGCGTGTATGTCCAGAACAGATAACCCTTCAGCGTGCGCCCAATGCGAGACATGTCTCTAGTTTATTCAGTTGGCCGGGTTTAAGGCAAAAGATATCCTGCCTGCTTCACCAAAAGTCTCCTGTTCGGGAGATCGGGAGATCGCGCGTGATCAGGTGATCAAAAGACGTAGTTCACAACGGAACACTGATTTAGACAGATGGGAAAACAGTGGCCCTCCGCTTCCGCTGTTCCACCGTGTTTCAAAGGTTTTGGTTTTGCCCCGTGATTCATCCGCAGTAAGTTTTTGTCTTTTATTGGCGGCGTTTGGGTTCGTTGGTTTCAGATCACCCAATCACCGGATCTACCGATCACCCACTCCTAATCAGTATTATCCGTGTTAATCAGCGGTAAGTTTTTGACTTTGGTCCGCGATCATCCCCGTTAATCCGCGGTATTCTTGCTCCTCCCAATTTCCGCAGATCAGCGTCATCAGCGTAAATCAGTGGTGAGTTGTTAGAATTTTTTCGCTGTGATCCGTTCCGCGCCCACGTATTTCCTCAGCGCTTCAGGGATCATCACGCTGCCATCGGGTTGCTGATAGTTTTCCAGGATGGCGAGCCATGTCCGGCCAATCGCCAGTCCGCTGCCGTTCAGCGTGTGTAGGTACTCGCTCTTCTTGCTGCCCTCCGGACGGAATCTTATATTCGCGCGCCGCGCCTGGTACGCCTCAAAGTTTGAGCATGAAGAAATTTCGCGATACAGCTTTTGTCCTGGCAGCCAGACCTCAAGATCGTAGGTTTTAGCTGATGCAGCGCCCATGTCGCCGGTGCTCAACAGCATCGTCCGGTAAGGCAGGCCAAGTTTTTGCAGGATGGTTTCGGCATCGCGCGTAAGCTGCTCATGCTGTTCATAACTCTGGTCCGGACGCGCGAACTTCACCAGCTCAACTTTCTGGAACTGGTGCTGGCGGATAATTCCGCGCACGTCTTTTCCATACGATCCCGCTTCGCTGCGGAAGCACGGTGTGTATCCCGTAAGTGAAAGCGGCAGCCGCGCCGCGTCAATCGTCTCGTCGCGATAAAGATTTGTCAGCGGCACTTCAGCCGTGGGAATCAGCCACAGGTCGTGATCGTTAATCTTGAACAAGTCGCTGCCGAACTTCGGCAATTGTCCTGTGCCGTACATTGAATTCGAATTCACCATGTAAGGCGTCAGCACTTCGGTATAGCCGTGTTCGCTGGTGTGCAGATCGAGCATAAAGTTGGCCAGCGCCCGCTCCAGCTTTGCGCCCAGGTCCCAATACACGGCAAAGCGCGCGCCCGTAAGCTTGACCGCCCGCTCCATGTCCAATATGCCCAGTTGCTCGCCCAGTTCCCAATGCGGCTTGGGCGTAAAGCTGAACTCTGGAGGCTGGCCCCACTTGCGGACTTCCTTGTTATCGTCGGCGGAGCGCCCCACCGGCACTGACTCATGCGGCACGTTGGGAATGCCCGCCAGCATCGTCCGCATTTCCTGGTCGATTTCCGCTGCCTGCTTCTCCAGTTCGTCGCTCTGCGCGCGCAAGGCTTTAGTCTGCTCCATCTGCGCGGTGGCGTCCTGTCCGGCTTTCTTGAGCTTGGCAATCTCCTCTGACGCGCGATTCCGTTGCGCCTTCAAGGTTTCAGATTGCGTGATTAGCTGGCGGCGTTTTTCGTCCACCTGCCGGAAGCCGCTCAGCACCTGCGCCGGATCCATCCCGCGCCGACGCAGCATTTCTTCAACCTGTGTCAGGTTCTCTCGGACGTAAGCAAGATCGAGCATGAATCAATTACTTTACCAAAATCGCCGTAATCGCCGTGATGGGAAAAAAGCCAAATTTCACTGACACGACCTTCAATTCCTCCCCCGAATTTCCTCCGCGTCCTCCCTTCCTCCGTGTTTCAAGGTTTTTCTCTTGGTTTTGATCCGCGTTTATCCGCGTTGATCAGCGGTAAGGGTTTTCTTGGTTTCCCAATTCCGGCGATTACGCGCGATGGCGGCGATTCCGGCGATCATTTCTGGTCCGCGTTTATCCGCGGTAAAGTTTGCATTTACCTCCGCTCCCCCCATTTCTCTGTGTTTCAAGGTTTTGGGTTTCTTTTCAGATCAGTGTTATCAGTGTCAATCAGTGGTATGTTTTCTGCAGATGGAAAAAAAGATCTTCTGGCTGCTCTTTACCGTGCTGGGCGTTGTCATGGGCTTGGTCCTGCCGTCTCTGTGGTGGAATCTGGCGCTCACCTTGCCGTTGCTGGTGCTTTGCTGGTGGGTCGTTTATCGCAGCGGATGGTTTAGCTGAAAATACCGGCCCGCTAAGTTGTTTCGTCAATTGCAATAAGGGCAAAAATCGCGGTACTCTCCCATCCTACCGTTGTTTCACCATGAGAGTGCTTATGATTCGGAAAACTTTTCTCTTCGTTGCTGTTCTTGTCGCTAGTATCGCGGCGCGGGCCGACCAGCAATGGATCGAGGTTGATTCATCGCATTTTTCCGTTGCCACTGACGGCGGCGAGAAACGCGCCCGCGAAGTGGCACAACGCTTTGAGCAGATGCGTATGGCGTTTGGCGTCATCTTCAAGAAAGTTAGCGTCAACACAGCGCCATTGCAGATCATTGCATTTCGCAATGCTAAGGAGTTGCGCCAGGTTTCTCCTCTTTATGGAGGCAAGCCTATCGAATTGGCCGGCTTCTTCCTGGGCAACGCAGGCCGCGGCGGCCCCGGCTCCAATGAAGATCGCCAATACATTGCCCTGGATCTCTCGCAAGAGGACAGTTGGGGGACCGTTTTCCACGAATACGCACATCTGCTGATCAACAGCAACTTTCCTCCCTCGCCGGTGTGGTTCGATGAAGGTTTTGCGGAATACTGCTCCTCTCTGAAGGTGGATAAAAAGGAAGTTGCCATCGGGCTGGTCAAGCCTGAGTTGCCTGCGCTGTTGAGCCAAAGCCGCTGGCTGAAGATCGTTGAGCTGTTCAGCGTCAGCCACGATTCGCAGATTTACAACCGTGACGACCGCCGCTCAGTGTTCTATGCGCAATCCTGGCTGACGGTGCATTTCTTCATGACGAAAAACATGATGAAGCAGGTGTCCACGTATATACAAATGACACAGGACCAGCACGTGGGGGTGCCGGAAGCTATCCGGCGCAGCTTTGGCATGGAGCCGGAAGCTCTGGAAAAGGCGATTGAGAGTTACTTCCGCGGCGGAACAATGTATTTCCACGCTCCCACGCCGCCCGGGGCCGACGCAGTGCAGTTTAATTCTCGTCCTTTGAGTGATCTGGAAATAAAATCCGTCATGGCGGACCTTGATTATCATTCCCGCGACTACCGTGCCAGAGGCATTACAGAATTTCAGGAGATACTGGCGAAACAACCGGAAAATGTGGTGGCGAATCGCGGGCTTGGCTATGAGGCCATGCAAAAGAGAGACTGGGACAAAGCCGGCGAGCACTTCAGGCTCGCAGCGGCCCAGAACGTAAAGGACCCGCAGGTCCATTACCTGCTGGCGCTGATGATGAGCCGGAAAAGCAGGTCATCGGGTAACAGGGAAAACCTGGAGGAGATCAAAAAAGAGCTGGCAACAGCGATTTCGCTGGAGCCGAATTATCCTGATGCTTACAACCTGCTTGGCATGACTCTTTCCAATGCTGGCGAAAAGCAGGAGGCGATCAATATCCTGCAAAAGGCCATTGCCCTGAGTCCACGAAATACCTGGTATACGGGGAACCTCGCCAGCGCTTATCTCCGGGCGCAGGATTTCGATCATGCTATTCCATTGTTGCAGGAGTTGCGGACGAGCACCGAGCCAGGGATTGCGTCGATGGCGGCGCAACAGCTTCAACAAGCGGAAGCTTACAGGTCCGCGGTATCTGGCAGCCACTCGCAACCAGGAAATACAACTGCCGTCCAGACAGTGGAACTCAATGATGTTTCCGATGGAAATTTCCCGGGCGCCGGACAAAACGTAACGGAAAAGCGGATAAATTCTGTGCCGAACGAGCCGGTACTGTTCATGAAAGGTGTTCTGGTGTCAGTGGATTGTTCCGCTGCGCCAGCCGCCACTCTGAATATTTCGTCTGGCGGAAAAAAATGGAAGATGCTGGCCGCTCAATCGAAGAAGCTGATCTTGATTGGAGCGGACGACTTTTCTTGTGCATGGACTAACCGTAAGGTCTCCGTGAACTATCGCAAGAGCGGGGACGATCAGGGGAATCTTGTTAGTTTGGAATTTGAATAATTTTGGAATCGGATGACGTCAAACGCGGCACGGATTGCGCATGGCCTTTACGGCTTTGCCGCTCTCTCTTAGAATAGAGTGACACTTCGCGCAGGCCGACGTAGTTAAGTTCGGTAGAGCAGTCGATTCGTAATCGACAGGTTGAGGCGCTTTCGCGGCGTTTGAGCCGCGAGCCGAAATCCTGACCCTGAGCTTGCGAAGGGGAAGGATCTCCCGGTTCCTGCAAGTTAGTTTTCAAGGCCGACGTAGCTCAGTTGGTAGAGCAGTCGATTCGTAATCGACAGGTCATCGGTTCAAGTCCGATCGTCGGCTCCATATTCTTTGTCGCTGCGCTCCAAGCCGCCTGAGATTTCGCTGCCTAGAAATTCCCTCTTGCACCTGTGGTACGCCGCTTGCAACGCGGTCCCGCCTTGGCTTTGGGCCCGATACTTGATGGGCCTGAAGCCTTGCTAAGGGCGAGGCCGGCCACGCGCCGAGGCCACTGCCTCAAGCGCACGACACAGTGGAGTGGAAGAAAGAAGCAGGAGCGGTTTGGAGCCGAGCGACTAAAGGGATGACTTTTCCACACTTTGCGGAGATTTCCTCTTGCTATTTATGTCTGATGTTTCGCATAATATTCTGTACTGGGAAGAAACACAACGTACTTCCAAAGGCCACGAGTGGAAAGATACGATCGATCAGACGTTCTGCGGATCCTTCGCATTACAGCTCGGCAGCTGGCAGGCTGGGAAAAAGCCGGTTTGTTGTCTGCGGCTGATGCCTATTCCTTTTTTGACCTCCTGCAAATTAAGAAATTGCGCGATCTCCGCGCCAAGCGCGTGCGCTCTGCCGTGATTCTTGAATCGTTGCGCGCCATGCGCCAGGTTGCCGGCATGGAAAACCCGCTGATGGAAATGGGAACCTTCGCCAGCCAGTCGCGCGTGGTGTTTCGCCATCAGGGCTCGGCGGTTGAGCCGCTGGCCGGCCAGTTTGTAATGGACTTCAACCAGCGAGATCTGGTGGAATCCCACAAGATTCATGCCATGCGCGCCGCCGAAACTGCCAGCGAGTTCTTTGCTCGCGGAGTCTCGTTGGAAGAAGATCCTGGCACGCAGGCCGAGGCCATTGATAATTACAAGAAGTGCGTTGATCTTGATCCCACGCACGCCGCCGCTTATATCAACCTGGGCACGCTCTTTTATAACCGGCATGATTACGTGCAGGCCGAGCGCTTCTACCGCAAGGCGATTGAAGTTGATCCGCGCTACGCGCTGGCTTATTTCGATCTTGGCAACGTGCTCGATGAGACCGGCCGCCTCCCGGACGCCATTCGCGCGTATGAATCCGCCATCTCACTGGCTCCGACCTATGCCGATGCGCATTACAACCTGGCACTGGCTTATGAAAAAGCCCGCCAGCCGCGCAAAGCCCTCAATCATTGGCAGGCTTATACCCGCCTTGATACTGTTGGGCCTTGGTCTATACATGCCCGCAACCAGATGAGAAAAATTCTGGCAGCCGACGAGCTGAAGCTAGTTCCGAAAAAGAAGTAGTTTCTAAAATCCCGAGCGCAGCGAGGGAACCCTATAGCCACGACGCTGATCGGCGACGGGTTTAAACGAACCCAATGGAAATCAATTTTTGTCCACGCTGGATTCTCGCGAAGCTCCGTGTGCCTCAACGGAGTCAGCATCACTTTGCCATCCTGTTTTCAACATTGATCGTCTTACTGGTTGTTCCAATCATTCCCCACGTTCCTCATTTCTGCCTGATGAAGAAGCTTTTGGGAATTCCCTGCCCTGGCTGTGGCGTTTCACATTCAGTGATGGCGGCTATCCAATTCGATTTCGCGAAGGCATGGTTCGCAAATCCTGCTGGAATTGCCGTTGCGCTGCTCTTTTGCTTTCAGGTGATCGCACGACCCATTGCCATTGCAGCGCCTCGCACAGCCGGAGTCGTGTCATCGATTTCGCGGTACGGCTCGAACCTCTCGGTGATACTATTGTTCCTCGTTTGGACTTATAGAGTGCTTTAGGGAGGATAAATGGCGGTGATTTCTTGTTCCAAGTGCAACACTTTGACAGAGCGGGCAGGTTATCCCACATGGGCGATTGTCGTTAGCATCTGCTTCTTTCCGGTGGGACTGCTTTCGTTACTGGCCGGTCGCAAGCCGACGACTTGCGGGCATTGCGGATTTACCTGGACCGCCTGAGCCGCCAAAATACGCTTTCCTGTCGTTTGTCTGAAGAGTGGTAC
>JBARNL010000770.1:0-4248 GCA_049802955.1 Candidatus Angelobacter sp. | reverse complement strand
CCGCAGCAGGTCCAAGCACAACCGCAGAGAGTTGAAGAAATACAGCCAGTGTTCACGGCTGGGAGTGCTGGAATAGGAATATTGCTGTCTAATCGGATTGAATCAGACACTTTGGTTGTCAATGGGTTTGATGTTATGAAGCTAAATGAAGGCATCCTTAACTATTTAGCAACGCGTCCGACTGCGGAGCGCGCAGACGTGGAAAACATCATAGCCAAATCGAGAGCAGAGGTATTTTATAAGATCAAAGAGCCAGTCCCAGCGCCAAAACCGACAGAGAAAAAGGAACCAAAATAATGAAGATGAAATTTAGAGTATGCGTGCTTCTACTGTGTGTTGCTAGTTGCTTAACTCTGTACGGGCGGGATCGTCACCCTCGGGAACCTCAGGAACCGCTAAGAATCACACAGCCCAATCCTGAAACTCGGATTTTCTCGCAAGAGTATCTCTTACAGCTAGGCAGTCACGATGCGACCCTGAGGGCGATTGATCTGCGGCTCGGAAGTATTGACGAAAGAGTCAAGTTGATGCAGACAACCCTCGATAAAGACGTTATGCCAGCTGTTCATGTGTTTGGCTTTTTGCAATGGCTGGTTGGTGCAATAGTTGTCGCAATCATAGGAGTTTTGGTTAACAAAACCGTCGGCAATAGGAAAACAGAAAAACCTGCCTAGTCCCTCCCGTCCAGTATCCACGAGGAGCCTAAATTCGTGCGATATCCCGTGCTGCAATTCCGCCTTACGCGGAAACCAAAAATGATGTCAGCAAAGCATCAATGGCTGTGGGCAAGCATTTGAAGATCAAGCTCTTAGGTTTCTAGCCAACCACATCCGTGAAAATCCGTGTGATCAGTGTCATCCGTGTTCAGATTTTAGGAGTGTCCCTTTGAAAAAACTTCTTCTGCTCTCTGCGTTCTTTGCGGCCTTTGCGGTGCAAGCCTTTCCGCAGAACCTCACCACGGTATCAGCCTCTAACATTACCGATATCAACGGGACCAAGCTCTCAGCCGGCCAGCTCTGCTTCCTGATCACCGATCAGCAGGACAACCCGATTTCTGTCTCTATCGGCGGCGGCGGACAGTCGCTCCGGCGCGGATACTGCTCGCCGGTGGCTTCAGGCGCGGTCACAGCTTTCACCGTACCGACGCCGGCAGCCACGGCCCCAGCCGGAATTTATTATCGCGTGACGGTCAAAGATTCATCCACGGGACAGGAAGTGTTGCGCTATTCCGGGGTGACCTTTACCGGCGCAACCTTCAATTTCGATAACTACGCTCCAGTGATCAACGGCAGCTTCGCGCCGCTTACCGGAACATCGGTTTCAGGAAACTTAAGCGTCACAGGAAACGTAGCTGCCACGGGAACGGTGACCGGATCGAATATCGCGGGCGGCCAGGTTGTGACCGGCGCCGGGACGACCAACACAGTCCCAAAATATACCAACGGCGCAAGCGCGGTCATCGGTAATTCCAGCATCACCGATAACGGGACAACGGTAAGCACGTCAGAACCGGTTTCGCTGGGATCGACCCTGGCAGCCGGTACCAACCCTGCACAATCTGGCACGATTAGAATACCGAGCGGCGGCAGCATTATAGCTCGTAATGCAACCAATACCGCCGACCAACAGATGGCTGCCAGCACAGGTGGGAACACTTTCAAGTTCGGCGCGAACGGAGAAATCCTCACCAACGGCGGTATTGATTTAGAGGACGGCTCGAGCGCAACTAAGTGGCGATTCACGTTCGCAACAAGCGAACAAAAGACCGGAAGCACGGGAGTGCACAGCTGGACCGCTGGACTAGCGACTGCTGCTGCTGATACAGGCATAAGCCGCACAGGTGTTGCCAGCATAGGCATCGGGAACGGGACAGCCGGTGATACCAGCGGCACATTAAATGCCGGCGGCGCGACAGTGGGTAAACTAAACAACACGGTCTATGCCGATCAGCAATCAGGCGCAGATGCGTGCGCGAAGATTACTACTGCCATTGGACTGCTGCCCGCGACGGGCGGAATAGTGGATGCCACGGGATTTCAGGGTAACCAGGTGTGCGCCGCTGGCGTGACCTTCCCTGCGAATAAACCGATTACCCTAAAGCTGGGCGCGTTCGCGCTCATCGCAGGAGCAAACACAGCCATCACTGTGCCAGGGGGAGCAGAGGCCTGCGTTATAGGAATGGGCCCGACTGCAGGTGGCAGTGGGACAACCAGCGTAATTAGCTCAACCGCGTCAACAGCGGTCGAGTGGGACGGAACACACGGCTGTCTGGAAAATGTCGAAATACTCAATGGGACTGGGAACGGTCTTACTCTGACTGCGAGCGGCACTAATTCTGTTTCGCACAACAGGTTTTCCAATCTATACATAAATGCGGCTGGTGTCGTCAATACAGGAAAAATTGGCCTTCGGGAAATTGCCAATAGCGGAACTGCTCTAGTCACCGAGAACACCTTCGAAACGATCAGGATTGATGACTTCGATATATCAGAGCAACTTGAAACGTCAGGCGCACAAGGCCCGACCGACAACTATCATTTTGGGTGGACGTACAGCGGCTTCGCAGGGGCTGGTACTGCCGGAATTAAGATCATCAGCGGCGACGTAAATACCTGGACGCATGGTTTCACATCGCTACGCACCACTGGCATTCGCTTGACTGCCGGCAATTTCAACATGTTTCTTGGTAACCGTTTTGAGAGTGGCGGCATAGACGTGAATGATGCGGGAACGGGCTCACTTTTTATCGGCAATTCCTTCAGTAATTGCACAACCAGCATATTTGCAGCTACCGCGACTCTGGTAGGTTCAACCGGGAACACGAATTGCAATTTCGACCAATTCCCACGTGGGCTGACGGTCGGCTCCATAAAAATCAGCGGCACAGCCCCGATCTGTTCTTTCACAACGGGCGGCGGCACAGGCCCAGCCTGCGTTATAGGCACCGGAAATACTAACAGCGGCGGCACGATAGCATTGATAGTAGGAACAGGTTCGCCAGCCGCAAGCGGAACCGCAACTCTCAGCTTTGCCAATATCCCATTTGGAACGAACATACCGAGCTGCGTTTTTTGGCTTTCCAATCGCGCCGGTAGCAATTGGAATGCTCGGGCCACGCTCATTGAAAGCACCGTCTCTACTTCGAGCGTTGTTTTTAATTGGGACAATAATGGCGTGGCGCTCACAGCTTCGGGGAATTACCAGCTTCATTATTTGTGCTTTGCGGATTAAGGCTTTAGCGGATTATTGCGCTGTAATCGCATAGAACGTTATAGCGGGCTAGCGTCTTTTCGACAACTACATCGTGGGAAAAATGAGCAGATATCTTTCGTCCAGCTTCACCCATGCGCTTACGTAAGTCGGAATTGTCTAAAAGAACTTTGATGGTAAGGGCCAAAACATCGGTGTTCTGAGCGGGAACGAGCATTCCATTGACGTAGTGCTTTACGACATCACGGCAGCCGGGCACATCCGTTGTGACAATGGGACGGGCGCAGGCTGCCGCTTCAATGAGAACCTTGGGGATGCCCTCACGGTATGACGGTAAACAGATAATTGATGCTTGCGGTAGAACACGCTCCATATTACGCATCTTGCCCCACCATTCGATTGAGCCTGAATCGTTCCACTCGGCAAGTCGCGACTGTGGAATCGCTGATGGGCTGCCTTCATCTGTATCGCCAACGAGCACGAACCGCGCTTGCACTCCCGTAGACGTGAGCAGTTCGGCAGCGGCCACAAATTCAGCAATGCCCTTATTCCAGAGCAATCGCGACGGCAGCATGACAATGGGAACGCCAGATGGTTGCGGAGATGGCCTAAATAGCTCTAGATCGACACCGGAACCCATGATCACTTCAGTGTTGTCGTCAGATAGACCGAGAGTATTCACAGCAAAGTCACGGTCATCAAAGTTTTGCAGGATCGTGAAAGAATTAGGCCGTTTGAGCAGTATCCGCATGGTATTCCAGATTGCCGTTCTTAGAAACATAGCTTTGGGCGATCGAGAGGATGCGAGATACCCGAGGCCGGCAAAGGCATTGACCATTTTCAAGGGCAATCCCAAAGCGGCGATGTTGCCATATAGGACTGGCTTGAGCGCCACATGGTGGACGATGTCCGGTTTTTCTCGACGGTAAACAGCTCTCAGCTCTCTGATCGCGCGAAGCTCGTTAAGGGGCGAACGTTTTTCACGTTTAAGCCATTCAAGAGGGATCAGCTTGAAACCCGCATCGAGAATCTGTTGGC